>NZ_JAKUFQ010000125.1:0-14175 GCF_022663475.1 Bacillus cereus group sp. BfR-BA-01382 | reverse complement strand
AGACACTTCGAAAAAGAAAAATCCAAAACTGTTAGGTTTTTTATCTAGAAAAAAGAAAGAAGCACCACCAAAGGTAAAGAAAAGTATTGCGGAAATTATGCAAATTGTAGACATGACAGAGGATGGCATATTTGAACTGAAAAATGAGGAGTTTTTAGAAATTCTTCAAGTGGAAGGTGATGATATGTTCTCTAAGAATAGCGACGAGCAAGCATTTGTTATTTTCTCACATGCGTATTTTTATCAAGCCTACAAACAGTCCATTAAACTCGTTTTTTTAAACTTCCCATGTCAAACAACTGAACAGCAACGATATATAGAGAAGAAAATAAAAGAATGTACCAGTCCTTTGTATGAGCGGATTTTAAATCAGAAGTTAAAAGAACTTCAGTTTTTAGAATGGGGCAGAACAAATCGGGAAGCCTTCTTATTCATTTACGGAGAAACGGAATTAATCGTAAAAGAACGTGTAGATGCAGCAAAGCGATATATCAAACGCTCTACTGAACTATTAGAGGTGGATGAAGAGAAAAAGTTAGAGCTTATGTTTAAATTGTTTAATCAAAATGCAAAATTAGGAACGAAAAATATATGGTAGTAAGGGGGAAACAATATGTTTGCGTTCAAAAGTAAAAAATCCAAAAAGGAAAAACAAGAAGAACTAAAAAAGAAGAAAGGCTACAACCCTTATTTAGTGGCTAGAGTTCAGCCACAAGGGGGAATTAGTTTTAAAGAAAGTTATTTTCAAACAGGTGATGGATTAGGTACTTGCATTCATGTCTATGATTATCCAACAGAGGTAAATGATTTTTGGTTAGAGCAAATTATGAATATGCCAAATGTGATCACAACATTAGATGTCATGAGTGATAATCGAAATGAAGTTGTTGAATCGATTAATAAATCCATGAGTGAACAAAGTGTTCGACATGATACAGCGAAGGATAATATAGATCGGATCGATGCGAAAAATGAATTTTTAGAGCTGGAAGCTCTCTATACGGATTTGAAACAAGGTGAGGTCATGAAACGTATTCACATTCGTATTTATGTTTCCGCTAGAACAATAGATGAGCTAGAAAAACAAGTAAAAGAAATCCTGGAAACATTAGAATCGTATAACTTTCGAGGAGCTGTCTTTTTAAATGAACAAGAGTATGAATGGGATGCACTCGTAACGAGCTTTGATACACAAAAAAATTATGTGAACCGAAGAAAAGGGAAAGAAATTCCGGCAGTCAGTTTGGCTGGTGGGTGTCCGTTTCATTATTCTTATTTGCACGATCCATACGGTACGTATTATGGAACAACGAAAACAAAAGGAAATGTTATTTTTGATATCTTCCATAAAGATAATCAAAGAAAGAGTTATAACGGTGTAATGATTGGAAAATCTGGTGCGGGAAAATCAACATTGTTAAAAAAGAAATCGGTGGATTATGCAAGTAAGGGTCACTTTGTTCGAATATTTGATGTTGTAGAAGAGTTTACAGATACAGTAGAAGAGCTAGGTGGAAAGACAATAGCGTTAGATGGATCACAAGGTCAGATTAACCCACTTCAAGTATATAAGACAGCAGAAAGTGAGGAAGTTAGTTTTACCCAGCATTTATCTAAACTGACAATTATTTATCGATTCATTGCGCCAGAAGCAAAAGATGATGAAATTAAAGAATATGAAAATTTGCTTCGTAAATTATATATTCGTATGGGATTATGGAATGACGAAAAAGGAGCGAAAAATGAAATTACAACAAGAAAATCAAAAGAATATCCGATTTTCTCTGACTTTTTAATGTTTGTTCGTAAAGAACTATATCAAGATGTAGAAGCTAGAAAGCATCATGAGAATTTAGGAGAAAGCAGAAAACATCGTTTAGAATTGATTGAATTAAATCTTGTAAATTTAGTAGAAGCATATGCAGAATTATTTGATGGGCCTACTACCATTGAAGATTTCAAAAAAGAACAGGTTGTATCTTTTTCCTTACGGAATATATCCAGTTTTAAACCAGAGGTATTCCAGGCACAGATATTTAACGTGTTAAATCTCCTCTGGAATGAAATGATTTCAAATGGTGCGCCTCAATTAAAAGCCTTTAACAAAAAGCAACTTGCTTTTGAAGATGTAACTCGTTATTTCATTATTATTGACGAGGCGCATCATATCATAAACACAAAAAAAGAAAGCGCTCATGCGCTACAATTTTTAACAAAACTTAGTCGTGAAGATCGAAAATACTTTGCAGGTCTTTTATATGCAAGTCATACAATTCGAGATTTTGTACCGGAAGGATCTTCACAAGAAATGATTGATGAAATTAAAAAGTTATTTGAACTTACACAGTACAAATTTATTATGCAGCAAGATAATAACAGTTTAGATATGTTACGAAAAGTATTTGCAGGGCAGTTAAGTGAAAGTGAGATTGCAGCGATTCCACATTTGCCAACAGGGGATGTCATCTTAAGTATTGGGGCTGTAAAAAACATTCATTTTCATGTAGAAGTAACAGATGAAGAATTGATGTTATTCGGGGGAGGTGCTTAATACTATGCATCTAGTTTTAAAGATTATACCAAAGAAATGGCTCATCACTTTAGCACTACTTGTGATGGGTCTTTTTTCTTTTCTTTTACTTGGAGTAGTAAGCATTTTTATTGCGGCAATGGGTGGCGAAAGTGGAACAGACACGGGTGATATTACCTATACAGGTGAAGGGCAAGTCATGAATGTTTCACCCGAAGTTTTAAAATGGGAGCCAACTATTCGGAAGCATGCGAAAGAGTTTGGTGTGGAACCGTTTGTTGCTTTAATGCTTGCACAAATGATGCAAGAGAGTGGAGGACGTGGTAGTGATCCAATGCAGAGTTCTGAAGGCGCATTTAATACGAAATATTGTAAATCACCGAACTGTATTACAGATCCAGATTACAGTATTTGGGCTGGTGTTCAGGAGTTTAAACATGCGATAGAAAGAGCCGGAGTAACGAGTCCTGGGGACATGGATCATATTAAAACAGCCATTCAAGCCTACAATTTCGGGACAGGATTTTTTGATTTTGTTGGTGCAAATGGTGGCAAGTACACAAAAGAATTAGCAATCAAATTTTCACAACAACAATATCAAAAAGTGAAACATACAGGAATGTACCATTGCCTTAGACCAGAAGCCGTACCATATCAAGCGTGCTACGGCGATATTTTGTACGTTGACGCAGTTTTAAAATATTATCAGCCAGGTTCTGTCGTTTCTGGTGGCGGAGGAAATCCAGGAAGTGGAGGAAGTAGCGGTTCGAAAGTTGCTGATGTAGGTCGCCAATGGATAGGACGTTCTACCTATGTATTTGGTGGAGGACGTAACACAAATGACATTGCAAGAGGGATATTTGATTGTTCAAGTTTTGTACGTTGGGCATTCGAACAAGTAGGGATGTATACCAGTCCGATAGGAGCTGTAAGTACGGAAACATTAAATAAAATCGGTACAAAAGTATCAGCAAATGATATGAAACCGGGTGATGTTATTTTCTTTGATACTTACAAACATGATGGGCATGTTGGCATTGTAATTGATAAAAATACTTTCATTGGTTGCCAAACGAATAAAGGTGTTTCTATTGAAGATTTAAATAATCCGTATTGGAAAAAGGTCTTTTCTGGTCATGTAAGAAGGTTCTAAAAACCGAAAGAATAGGAGACTAAAAGAATGAAAGATAAACGAAAATCTTTGTTTATTGTGTTTGTCATTTTAGTTGTAGGTGTAACAGCTTTTAATATCTATTTGAGTAAAAAATCAATGAGTGATGGTAAAGAAAAACAGTTAAAACTTTCAAATGAATTACTAACAAAGCAAAATGAAGACTTAAAAAAACGACTGGATAAGGTGCTTCCTTCCGCACAAGAACAACAGAGAAGGGCGTATTTATCGACAGCCGAAACGTTTATTCAATTATCATTTCATCGAGAAAAAGAAGGCTACAGTGAGCGAAAAGAAAAAGCAAAATCCATTATGAGTGAAGAACTTTTACAACAATTTTATCCAACTGATAAATACGAACTAGGAGATACGTATAAAACAAAACCAATAGAAATGAAGTTTTATTTACAAGAAAATGAACCGGATAAAGAGGAAGTAAATGTGTTAGCTGAATTTATAAATGTCACGACAGATTCAACGCAAAATCGAGAAGAAAAAGTAAACAATGTGTTACGAATCATCATGAAAAAAGATAAGGAAACATGGCGAGTTACAAGTGTGGAAGAGTTAAATATGAAAGTTTTATAACGAAAAAGGTGGGGTGAGAGTGTGATAGGTGCAATTGGTAAGAAGAGTGAAAGAATCAATCTAAGAAAAAATAAGTCGTGGATCTACTTAACAATTATCAGCTTTCTATTTTTGGGTTTTTTCGCTTTCTTGACATCAAAAATTTACATGCCAAATGATGAAAAACTATTCCATACAGAGACAAATAAAGTAATTAAGTTGTCGGGTATGGGGAAATTGATTGTAGAGAAAAGGGAATACAATCCACATAAAAACTTTATACAAATTTACTTTCGATTAGAAGGATATGAGGAAACAGGATATACATTTAAAGCACAGCAAAAATCAAATCCAGGTGTTCAATTACCTGTCAAAGTATTGTATGAGGAGAACGGAAAATACGTTGTAGAAGTAAAAGACTTATCTCCGAATTGGGGAGCGTTAGCTTTTGATATTTACAATAAAAATAGTGAGAAAGAACAAATGGATATTCGTAAATTTACACAGGATGTGAACGAATATGAAGAAGAAAATGCATCAACAAAAAGTCCAAATAAATTAGTTCAAACGATTTTTACCGATCAAAGAAAAACAAAAGCGAATGACGAACTGATAGCTGAAGATAAAAAAACATATGAGCTAGATTTTATAGAAAGAGACAAAAAGGATATCGAAACAAAGATAAAAAATTATGGGAAAGCAATCAAACTGGAAGAAGAAAATGCGAAGACAGTTTATGAAAAAGTAAAAGAATTACAAGATGAAATGAAGTACCAAACTGAAGCAGAAAAAACGGAAACACAATCAAAAATAGCATCCTTAGAATCTAAAATAAAATCATCAGAAAAGAACGTGGAATTGTTTAAAGGGGAACAAAAAATTGCACGAGATAAGATCAAAAAGTTAGAGCAAAAGGAACAAGAAATTAATAAAAAGTGAAAAAAGATATAGGGACACAATGGGGACGTTGAGGTGAAATAAGGGGACATGAAAGGGACGTTAAGAAAAAATAACGGGACATGATGGAGACATTAATAAAAAAAAATAGGGACGTAATGGGGACATTCAACTTCTTTCCTTGTTCCCATCGTTTTGCTAGGCTTCGCCTAGCTTCACACCTTAGGTGGGAACAAAAACCCCTTATGCTCTTCTCACTATTTTTTGATCTCTACCCAGATTTGCAGAAAGGAGAGGGAAAAGTGGAAATCAGAATTAGAGAAGTAGATCCAATTGCCGTAAAGAAAATAGATGAAATTGCAAAGAGGAAAGGATTATCCCGGCAAAAATTTTTGAAAGCTCAAATTGAAATGCTGGCATTTTTTCAGCAGCAAAATAAAAGGGAAATGGAATTAGAAAATCTCATTGAAAAGAACATCCATATGATGAGTGATTGTTATAGCGCAATGGAAAAAATGAATGAGTTTATTCAACTGATGATGCAGGATATTGAAAATGAGTAATGCGGTTCCTGTTCAGTCTTCCGTCACACCGGGTGTTGTTTTAAAAACGAAATTTGTGTTACCAAGTTCCGATGCGTTTCAGAACTATATTGAGTATGTAGATCGAGAGGAAGCGAAAAGTGAAGTGAAGCTGAATCCGAAAATGTTCGAAACGTATCAAGACTATATGGGGAATTCAGAAAAGACATCGGCACTATTTACGGAGCACGCAAATCGTTTAACAGAAAGTGAGAAAAAGTCCTTAAAGGAAATGTTTAAAACCGCTCATGAGAATGGAAGTATCATGTGGCAAGATGTCATTTCTTTTCATAATCCCTGGTTAGAGAAACAAGGGATTTATGATGAGAAAACAAAAACATTGGATGAAAAAAAGTTAATGGATGTAACACGGCTTGCGATGAAGGAAATGCAAAAAAGAGAGGGGATAGAAAAAAGTTCAATCTGGTCAGCAGCTATTCATTTTAACACGGACAATATTCATATTCATGTAGCAACTGTTGAGCCATTTCCAACAAGAGAACGTGGTAAAAGAAAACCAAAAACATTAGATGCGATGAAGGGGAAAGTCGTAAATAATCTATTAGATCGTAAGCAGGAACAAAAGCAAATTAATGATCTGATTCGAAATAATATGGTAGGAAGGAAAAAAGAGGATTCCGTTTTTGATTGGCGTAATCAACATCTGAAACCGTTGTTTTTACAAATCTATAAACAGTTACCAAGTGATAAAAGACAGTGGCAATATAGCTACAATACGATTCAATCATTAAAGCCGGAAATTGATAAATTAAGCAGTAGATATATTCAACATCATCATAAAAAAGATTACGATCAGTTTCTCAAAAAGTTAGATAAAGAAGTGCAAGTTTTTAAAGAAGCATATGGGGAAGGAAAGTATGATAAGAAGCAATATGAAAATTACAAGACGAATAAAATTAATGACTTGTATAAAAGAATGGGTAACGCCTTTTTACAAGAAATGAAGGCATATGATAAAGAACAAAAGAGAATCCATCATTTGAAAAAATCAAAGCCGTTTCAAAGATTCCAACAGAATGTATCTATTCAGTATTCTATGAGGAAAGTGGAACGAGCTTTTAAAAGTGAATATGAAAGTTGGAAGAACCAAAAGTATTATGAGCGTATGCAAAGGGAAAGTGCATATGAAAATGAAAGGGGTTAGATCATGGGGAATGAAAAAATTCGAATGAAATTATCGTTGAGTGAAGATGTACATCAATACATTCAAGACTATATGGATGAAAATAATATTACACATCCAGGGGATGCTATATCGAAAATTTGTATGGAGCATCAAGCATCAAAAACTTCAGAATGGTCATTGAATTATATTTCTGAAGTTGTATCAAGAAACTTACACGATGTGTTGAAAAGTGAACTAACAAAAATTCGTCTTGGTGCAAATAGTGCGGATAGAAATACGCAAATTTTAATTGAATTATTAAATGGTTATTTCTTTTTAGAGGGCGTAGATAGTCTTATTACGACTGATAAACAAGAGATGGGAAGTGTGAAGATAGCCAAAGAAGTTGTAGCGGAACGAATTAGTAATGCAAGACAAAAACGTATAGATTATGAGGCATCAAAGAACAATGTAACGTAAGCTACATTGTTTCTTTTTATAAAAAAACAGGAGGTTAGTAGGATGTTATTATTTCATGAAGATATCGCATTAGGGGTCATTAAAGAAGTAGGGGAAGGTGAACTTGTTTTACTAGTAAAAGAGGAAGAACTAACAATCAAAATTACACGAGAACAAGAGGAAGAACTTGCAGTTCATGTCATGAATCAAGAGAATATGTTAGTTCCGGTTAATGTAAAAACTCATGAGCTTTTCTTTGATACAGCTGAGAGCTGGAATGAAGAAGAAATGGAGGAATTACAAAAAGCGAGTGAAAGAGTAGGAGAAGATCATGAGTAAAAGTTATAAGAAAAAGTATCAAACGAAATCACCAGAAGAAAAGAAAGAAGCGGTGCAAGCTTTAACAAAAAAGATGGAAAAAAGCGTAGAAGGTTATTTTCGTACACCGGAAGATTTAAAAGAGTACTTAACCTTTATGGCAAAGTTTTATCACTATTCACCATCTAATATTTCATTAATACAAAGTCAATTCCAGGGAGCCAGTGCAGTTGGTTCCTTTTCTTTTTGGAAAGAAAAAGGATTTCCGGTTAAGAAGGGTGAGAAAGGAATAAAAATCCTTGTTCCAAACCGAACTGTAGCAAAATTTAAGGACAAAGAAGGCACTTGGAAAACAGTAACTAAGGCAAATGAGGAAGAGAAGAAACAAATTGAATCTAAAAGCGTAGAAGTGATGCCTGGTCGCTTATATTTTGCTGTCGGTCATGTGTTTGACCTGTCTCAAACAAACGCAAAAGCGGAAGATCTACCTCGTATTTTTCCGAATCGTTGGCTAGAAGGGAGCGTTACGGATTACCAGAGTTTGTATAAAGGAATGGAAGCCATTGCGGAAAAAAACGGTGTAAAAATTATTGAGCCGAAGCAAGAACTTGGGGTCGCAAAGGGAGTTAGTTACACCTTAACAAAAGAGGTTGCTTTGAATCCTAGAAACAGTGAATTACAAAATGTTAAAACACTTCTTCATGAATTGGCACATGCCAAACTTCATACAGCAGAGACACATATGAATTACACAGCACCAGAAAAAGAGTTTCAAGCAGAAATGACAGCTTACGCTGTTTCTTCTTATTTTGGAATTGATACAAGCGAATATTCATTAGGATATTTAGCGAGCTGGACACAAGGAAAAGAAATGAAAGATAAAACGAGATTATTAAAAGAAGTACATGAAACTTCGATTGAATTTATTGAGACAATTGAAAACACATTAGAAAAGGAAAAAGAACAAATAAATGAAAAAGAGGTGGAAAGTATGGCAAATCAAAATGAAAAACAGGACGAAAAAAATATTTTATTGGTCGAATTTATGAGTTTAAGTAACACGACACAAAAACTTGTTTCTGTTGCAGAGTTAAGGGAACAAGCAGATAGGAACCGTGAGTTTGAACCTGTAGAAGGTGGAGAAAAATTGAGTGATAAAGAATTTATTGATGCATTTAACGTGGCAAATCAAGAAAAGTATGCAGCACTAAATCAAAATGAAATAAATCGTCCAACTATGTTAGTTCAGTGGAGCGAAAACGAAAATTTTAAAGGTAGTCAGTTGATTCCATTTGGAGAGGCCAATGAAAAAATGGCTGAAGTCATTAAAAATATTGAAAAAGCAAAAGAGGAAGCAAGAGAAAGGGATGAATACGTACCATATAATAACACTCGTTATCATATTGCCATTCCAAAAGAAGTAGATAGAGATTTTGGGAGAATGGAGCTTGTGAGTATGGATCGTTTGGATATGGGGGATGGGGACTACAAGACACCGTATGAACAAGTATTAAACGAGAAAAGGTATTTATCGGATGAAGTAAAACAAGCGTTACGAGATGAAGTGATGAATTATAGAAATAACAAAGAAATACCGATGGAAAAAGCACAGGAAAGTACAGTAGAAAAACTGAAAGAGACACCCAATCACTTAGTTACAATTGAAGTATTAGCAAACGGTATACAAGATGAAGAGCTTGCAAGAATCCACATGATGGATGCTGTTACAAAAGATATTGATTATTTATCTGTATGGAATCAAGATTCAACAAATCGGGAAGATTTATCTGTTTTCCTAATGGAAAAGAACGGGAAACGAGAAGATTACCCCTTAGATAACATTTTGAAACCAGATTTATATGAAAAGGTTCAAAGTTCTATCTTTGATGGGAGAGGAAATTTGTCATTTGTTGTTTATGAAAAGGATGCAAATATGAGTCTAGATGAATTGGTAAAGGATGAACGGTATGGAAACTTAGTTGATAAAGCGGAGGCACAAAAAGATTACTCATTTAATGAAAAAGAAGTGGAATTATATAAAGAAATGAAAAAGGAAGGATATGCACCTATTGTCTCTTTAGATCAACAAATTCAACTTTCAAAAGAAAAAGAATCAACTACACTAGATAATGACTTAAGCCGAAAATTCGAAGCATACAGACGTTCACAATATGAAGAAACACCAGATAATATTGATAGTATTGTCACTCGTGTAAAAGCTGAAGAGCGGTATTATACAACGAAATATGTTTCGATTGATAATGAGCTGGTAAGCCAGGAACACGTAGTAAAATTAGAAAATCAGGTGGATGAGAAGCTTGGGAAAGAAGGAATAACAGTGAATCAGTCTACAACCTCAAAGGTAATGGATATAGATAAAAAATTTCAGCCATTGAACGGAAAACAAACGAATCATAAAGAAAAAGACAAAGAGCCAGAGCCAGGTAATGTAGATCAGTCGAAGTCTACAAAGAAATCGAGTAGAAACAAAGAAACAATGGAAATGGAACGATGAAAAATTGTATAGCAGGAACACCAGATTAAATCATTTTTTGTTACTCAATTGAGAAAACGAAAAGTGATTTTTTTATATCTAAAAATGAAAGAGGGTGAAAGGAAAAGTCCTCTTTCTTATTTATAGAAAGAAAGGAGAGAATGCCATGAATGTATGGCTGTTTGCGGGCTGTATGTTCCTTGTAGCAGTCTTTTTGAACATATTGCTATTATTATTTGGTCAGATAATAGTGAAAAAGCGATGAAATAAGAAATGGAAGCGTGAAACTGAAATTAAAGATTAATAGGAGGCATTACGTATTGGGAAAACATTACTTATTGCTGAAAAGCCGAATGTAGCTGTTGAATTATTAAAATCACCTAGATTTAGAAACTTACAGAGGTATCTAGGGAGCAAGCCGTATTATGTGAGGTTAAGTAGAAAATTACTTATAGAGGGAGTATCTCAAAACATGCGTCATAAATACACTAATTTCTTACATATAAATGGTATAAGGCTTGTCTTATAAAATTAGTTTTTGCAAGAAAGGAGATATACCTTGAAGAAAGTATTGTTATTTGGCGATCCAGGTATTGATGATTCTTTAGCTATCATATATGGTCTACTAAATCCTAAGATTGAAATTGTTGGAATTGTTACGAGTTACGGTAATGTTACCAAAGAACAAACAACTCGAAATGCCTTGTATCTTTTGCAATTGGCTGGAAGACAAGATATCCCTGTTATAAGTGGTGCAACTTTACCATTTTTCAATGGATTTACTACTTATTATCCAGAAATTCATGGTGCAGAGGGACTTGGTCCTATTCGGCCTCCTGAAAGTGTAACAACTAGTCCTGTTCATGATTTTAGTTTAATTCCTAAAATTATTGAAAAGTACAAGGGAGAGTTAACAATTATAGATGTAGGAAGATCTACGTCCCTTGCGATGGTATTAAATATTTGGAAAGAACTAATGCAAAGTGTAAAGGAAGTATATATCATGTCTGGAGTGTTCTTACAACCCGGAAATGTCACATCTGTAGCAGAGGCAAATGCATATGGTGATCCTGTTTCAACACAGTTTGTAATTAACCAAACAAAAAATTTAACAATGATTCCTTTAAATGTAACAAATTCAGCTGTATTACTCCCAAACGAAGTGAATTATATTGTGGAACATACAAATAGTCCATTCAAATCATTAATCAAACCAATCTATGATTATTATTACGGTGCCTATAAAAAATTGAATAAAAGTATTAAAGGCGCTCCTTTACATGATGTAGTTGCAATGAGCGCAATAGCTAACCCTAGTTTTTTTCAATATATGTATCGTAAAGTAGAAGTTGATTTAAAATCTTTTAGAGGACAAACCGTTGCTGATTTTCGTTCAGATGCAGAATCTACAGGAGTTCGCATTGGTTTAAAATTAAATCAAAAATACTTTATTAATGATTTTATAGAGACAATGGTAGGGAAGCAAAGGTATTAATATTAAAAATTCATTTCCTTTTATAGTATTGTAAAACCTTATGAAAATTTAAATTTGAGGACGAAGGTAGTTATAAAGTAAAAAACAAAAAAGAATTTTACTGATTCAAAAATGCGGTGTTTAAGTATTTTGTTAGTAAAGCTCTTTTTTTATATCAAGACAATAAGTAGCAAAAGAGGACTAGGAAACGGAATAGTCCTCTTTTTTATTTCATTTTATAGAGTAAAGGGGGGATTCCGTAATGGCATATGTCAGTGCGGAGGATGCGATGAAAGCAAGAAAAGTTGACTTGATTTCATATTTAGAAGCAAAAGGAGAAACGTTTAAGAAAGAAGGAAATTATTATCGTCATACGGAACATGATAGTCTCATCATTAAAGGGAATCAATACGCCTGGAATAGTCGAGGAGAAAAAGGGTATGGAGCGATTAGCTTTGCCATGATGTACTATGACATGACATTTCCACAAGCTGTGATGGACATTCAGAAGGGGGACTACAAAGAGTTTGATCTTTCAAAAGCTGAAGAAGAGCGTAAAAAAGAGCAGCAGCCATTTAGTTACCCAAAACACCTGGAAGTAAATAAGCAAACAGAGATAAAGGAATATCTAATTCATAAACGGAAAATAGATCCTCGCCTGGTGAATTGGCTGATTAAAAAGGATCTCATTGCCCAGGATAAGAAAAATAACGTGGTGTTCAAATGGAGAGAAGAAGGAGGCAAAGGGCAAGTCATTGGAATGAACCGTCAAGGTACAGTCAAAATGGAGAATAAAAGAGGAAGCTTTAAGCAAATTGTCCCGAATTATGAAAAAATCAATGCCGGTTTTACGGTTGATTTAGGTAAACCGGATAAGATTTATTTTTATGAAGATCCTATCGACATGTTATCTCATTGGAGTATCAAACAAAATAAGATACAAAACGCTCGCCTGGTTTCTATGCATGGATTGAAGTCAAAAACAGTAATTCAATCTTTAATGGATGCGAAAAAAGAAGGGCACGATATTAAAGAAGTCATTATGGCAGTTGATAATGATAAAGCTGGGAAAGACTTCATTCAGACAATGAAATGCTTTGTAGATCTTAAAGAGGATATTCCAACGAATGAAAAGGATTGGAACGATGTCCGGAAGAAACAAGTGAGTGAAAAACAGGCAAAAGAAACAGCCCAACCAAAGAAAATGAAACCAATTAAAGAGGTGGAGCGAAGTGTCTAATCTACCAGAAATGCCAAACATATTACAAATTTTGATGTATGGTTTTATCCTTTATGTTCTTTTTCATATTTGTAAATTTATGTACCGGAAGTTCCAGGAGCGAAGAATATTAAAGCGAATGGCTAAGTCCGGTATTCGTTATATAGATAAAATGGACGGACATCAATTTGAAGTATATCTAAAAGCTCTCTTTCGAGAGTTGGGTTATTCTCCAACAGTCACAAAGCAGTCAAATGATTTCGGAGCAGATCTGGTATTGAAGGGAAAAAATCGTATTGTAATCCAGGCGAAACGCTACGGAATGAAAAATAGAGTAGGCATCAGTGCCGTACAGGAGATATATGCAGCACAAGCCTATTACAAGGCACAAGAGGGCTGGGTTGTAACGAACAGTGTGTATACAAGGCAGGCGAAAGAATTAGCGGAAGTTTGTAATGTAAAACTAATAGATCGTGTAGAACTTCAGAAATTGATTAATAAAATCAATCCCGAATATTCGGCTGAAGATGTGTATCAAGGGGTAACACCTGCAGCACGGAAATGTCCAACATGTAAACATGGTTTAGTCGTTCGTAATTCAAATCAAACAGGAAATACGTTTTTTGGCTGTTCACAATATCCGACATGTACACATACAGAACCAATCAATACATGAGCTGTGATGAAAATCCAGCTCTTTTTCTTTTTATTTAGGCGCTGTTAAAAATACTGCAAATGAATAATCCTCTATTATTTACGCAATCTAATCCATATTATGCAGTAAGTTTGGAGTTAATTATATGTTTAAATGGAAACTGTTAATGACATTTTGCGGAGTTATAATGATGGTTTTATTTACATCTCCAATAGAAGGAAAGGCAGAAAATATATCTAATAAAGATTTTTATGATTCTTATAATACTTTATTAGCTCCTTACGCAAGTGAGATTATCCGAAGTAAACTTGGACCAGAACACCAGTATAGTTTAACGGATACAAAGATTATAAAAATTGAGCGTTCTCAAAAATATACCTTGACCTTTATTGTAGTAGCTAAATATAGAACGTATACTAACGCTCACAATCCACCTAATCATGTTGTAACAATAACTTATAATGTTAGTCCAAGTGGGGTAAAAGTTATCGATTTCAAACAAAAAAAGAAAGAAAGTGAGTTTACAACTCATTTTCTTTATCAATAGGCAGAGTAGCAGACTTTTGGAATTCAAATAAAACAGGAAATAAGTTTCTTGGTTGTTCTTACTATCCAACATGTACACATACAGAACCAATTCATACATGAGCTATGATGAAAATCCGGCTCTTTTTTTATTTGTTT
>NZ_JAKUFQ010000124.1:0-14218 GCF_022663475.1 Bacillus cereus group sp. BfR-BA-01382 | reverse complement strand
AATCATTAAATAAAATAAATAATAAAGAAGCAGATTGGAAGCATACCTGCCAGAATCCAAACTGCTTCATATATATGATGTTTTGCTCTTTCTTTTTTAAATGGTGATTTCTCCGTTTTCAACTTATTCATTCCTAATATTCCCTTTATACAACCCAAAAATAAAATAGTTCCAATGAATGTAACAGAAAATATCGTTTTATATTTATAGATTAAATAAATAATTATAAGTAGAATACTAAAAAACACACTAATTATTTCAGTCCAAAATATAATATCCCTTTTGTTAATTCTTGATGTAAGTATACTTTGACTCATTTCTTCTTAGAAGATGTAGTAAAACGATGTCCACATTACTGTTAAAGCAACCGCTTCAAAGGTGATTAGCCCAAGTAAAAATGGTACATTTTTAATAAATAGTTTTCCTTCTCGAATCATAATAAATCTCTCCCTTTATAAATCATTTATTTAAATACAAATACAACTTCTCTCCATAATATGATTAGAAATTCTGTAGCATTTTCACATACCACACATCGTTAATATCTGCATCTGTAATTTCTTTTAATTCTTCTTCAGAATTAATTTTGCCCCACCAACTACCCGCTCCATAAATGATTTCTTTCAATTCAGGAACAAAAATAGCAGGATTATAATTTCTTGTAATAGATAATTCCTTACTCTTCGGATTATGAGATACAAATAGACCAATATCAGAATCCCCTAAAAAAATACCTAAATATGTTTTCCCTTCATATTTTTCATTACAAGGTCTTACTTTTACCAATTGACCACATTTTCCATTGTAAGTTTTGGTTCGAATACCTCTATCTTTAGGTGTGTCAATACCACTGATTTCTAACGGATATTCTATATATTTTGATTCAAACTCTGTGCATTCAATTTGTTTCTCGATTTCTTCCTCATAGTTCTCTTCCGTAATATGACTAAATTCTCTCTGTTGCTTTTTACAAGTAATTTTTATATCAGTAATAGCATCACTAAAGCCTACTTTGCGATGCTTACAACGTTTACAGTTAACGACCCTCGTCATTGTACATTCTCCTTTTCTTCTTTATAAAAAGGAGCTAAATATTCATTTACAAATGCAATTAACATATCTACGTCCTTTTTTGATGCCTTTTCATTCATTACAAAGAAGTTAATCTTAAGAAATTTACTATACTCCCCACCACCATGATATTCATCAAAAGCGACAACTACCAACTCAATATTTTCCCCAATAGGCACTAAGTATTCTTGAGAACCTACTGTGTAAGGAAAATCTAATTTGTAAGGATATTTTCCGATTTTGTTATCCTCAATATATTCATTTACAGATTCTAATACATCTTCACAAATCTCTTCTTGAAATACACCAGGATAATCACTGCATTTCTCTGTGAAGTAAGACGATAATTTCTTGTTTAATTCCGTTCTGGTTTGAGTAATTTCTGAAGTCATAGCTACGACCAGTCCTTGTTCTTCTGCCTCTCTTACAATTACCCACTCTGCTTTCAACAATTCCATACTCTAAACATCCCTTTCTTTTTACTTCATCGTTTTATTCCATAAAGAATCTAATTCTTCTACTGTATATGTACTAAGCTGAGTGTTCGATAACCCTGTTTTTACTTCCAGTAGAAGCTTCATCCATTCAATTGTTTCGAATTTAAAACCACCATCTAACGTAACCATTTTTACCTTCGCTTCATTTGCAGGTAAAACAACTACTGTTGCTCTTGAAAGCCCACTTTGCTTCTCTAATCTATCGTAAAATTGATTTAATACCATGCCTTTCATTCTCGTCCATCTCCTATCACTACAATTTCAAAATGCTCTTGAAACCAATTATCTCTTTCCCCTCTTGAGTCTGATAATCCATGCTTCTTTTGGAATTCACTCATGGATTCGATGTATGCACCGTTTTTTAATAACGGATAAATTTTTCCTTGTTTAAAATCCTCTCCTGCTGACTCATCAACAACGATAGATTTAATGCACTTTAATTGTCTTTCACTCTTTTTAAATCCCAAAACTTCATATCTTGCAGATATATCACTATGACTTAAGCACACTCGTTGTGAATCTGAAAAGCCATCTTCATCACAATAATTAAAAAGACAGTAACTTTCATACTCAAGATGATTCTCATCCTGTATTAAAGGCATTTTCTTTATATACCAATTCTCATCTGCATACTGAGCCTTAAATACCTGATTTGGCTTTGCATATGCAATAATGTCTGCCAAATTTACAACTTCACCTATCATTAATGTTCGGTTCATAATCCTTCACCTCATGAGTTAATTATGTAAAGCGACAATCCCTTTTGCTTCTATACAAATACCTACATGTTTTACAAACGTAGGATGATTCATTTCTTTGACAATCTTTCCTGCTTCCACTTTATTAAATGGGGTTGCATTTGATTTATGCTCTTCTCCAAATACATCCTCTACAAAATGAGGTCGGGAAGAAAATCTTGCATATTTTCCATTTGTTAATTGAATGATATAGAGCTCACCATTTTTCATTCTAATTACCTCCATTCATTTATTAACTCTACAAGGATTATAATATTTATATCAACTATAGTCAATAATAATTTACGAAAATAAAAAAAGAGAGATTCCTCTCTCTTTTATCATTGCTTATTCTCTTGTGGAGCTTCCATTTGTTGTGATGTCTCTTCTGTGCCAAATTCAATATCAATATACGTAGAAAATGGTTTCATAGATAAATCCTTGGCTTCGTTTTTCACCTGTTCGTTTATTTGACCATTTTGTTTCTCAATGATAGATAAATAGTCTTTTAACATTTTAGCTACTTGTGTGCCTTTATTTTCTTTAATAATAGACTCGAATTCTTTTTTAATGTTAGGTTTCATCTTTCCATCTTCAACAAAGAACGTATGGTCAACACCTAATAAAATACTATATAAGTATCTTCCACTGTTCGCCCAAGATTCTTTATAGTTTCCATCTTTCCATTTTGATTCATTTTTCTCAATTTCTTTAATTTGACTTGCAATCTCCTTTAAATCAAACTCTTCATTTTTCGAATCAAAAATTTCGTGCTCACTTTGCTTTTTGTTAAATTGAAGGAATGTTTTCAAATCATCATCCATATATTTCCCATAATTATCAAGAACATATTGATAATCTACAGCTAAGTAAAACGTTTCAGAGCCTTTATCTTGCTTCACTTTTAAATGTAGCTTTTCTGCTTCTGCCAATAAGCCCTTCACTAATCCATCGTCTAATTTATCAATAGATTCATGTTTTGTGACGTCTACTTTTTTATCTTTCATCACTTTTAGTAAATCAGATTGCAATGGTCCCATCTTTACTTTTAATTCACCACTGTCTTGCTGTACAGAGAACATATATGCATTTAGTACGTCTGAAGCGTGTTTCTTGTCTAACTTCATAATTTTATTCTTAAAAGTAGACTCTAATTCCTGACCACTACCTCGATTTGAAACCATCTTATTTACATCATTAACAAATGAAGCTTGTTCTTTGTCATTTAATTTCTCGGTTGTTTTCGTCCCACAACCGACTAACATACTTGCCACTAAGCAAGTAACTAAAATTGGTTTTGACATTTTTGAAACCAACATATCCAACTCCCTCCAAATACTGTTTATCGAAGTAATACATATACTCGAATCGCATCTTCAATTTCATCTTTCAAATTATCCATATCTACTTGGCATTCATCCGAAACCAAAATATCAGCAATTTTATCGGCATTTTTAATTAGTTCTTCTTGAAATTTCTCATTAAAACCATCTGTATACACCCCTTCTTTACAAAAACGTATAAGTTCTTCTTTAATTCTTTCTTTTTGCGTATTTTGTGTTGTATTCATCGTATCCATCTCCTTTCTTTCTTTATATTTTCTTTATGTATTGTAGATAGTTGAGAAGGAGTATATTTATTGAAATGGTTTTATGATGGATTACTTTCTTTGAGACTAACAATTTTATTTATGCCTCTTTTAAACTCTATCTTGAAATGATGAATTCCTTTTTCTGTTGGAACAGACAAGGTATATACTGTAACAGCTCGAACATCTTTATCATCATGAACATAACTTGTTATCTTCTTCTTTTTCATTTCTTGTTTTGTAAGCTTTGATAGTTCATATAGTGTAGTAGCACTTTTTTCAGCCAATCCCATTTTTTTAGCAAGTTCAATAAATTCAGGACTATTCCCCTTTATTTCTTCATTTATAACTTGTTGATGTAGTCCTTTTCCATTCAGGCTATGCAAAAATGTATTTAACTCTAATAAAAACTCCTGATGAACATTTGCTTCTAAAGTACTTTTCGCTGTTAATGGTGATTCTGTATGTTCAGACTCATGAATGTTACCAATTCTGGATGCATTCTCAATTTTTAATTTATCATCTAAAGTTAACTCGATAGTTTGAATATCAAATGTTTTGTCATCATCTACAGAATTAATATCTACTACGGCTTTATATTTTTCATTGTTATTAACAATCTGTCTACCAAAAGAAGTTAGTGTCACAGAATCTACTTTTCTATGTTCTTTTTTATACACATCTGCTAATGTTTCAAAGAATGCATCATCTTTATTTTTATAGCTACTGGCGAAAACAGAATCTAATAATTTATACATGCTTTTCCCATTTGACATTGTTTTTAAATAGGAGTCCTTGTCTTTTATAACAGACTCAATTGTATTGATTTGATTCTGCATGGTTTCTAAAAGATTTGCTTCATCCTGTACTTCTTCTATTTTAATCCCCATAATAGTAGGTATTTTCTTTTCCTGTTCTTCTGGTTTTACTTCTTTCACGAAAGATTTAAATGGAATTTTGTAATACGTACAACCTGACATAACCAATGAACTACTTAATACCATTGCACACATCGTTACTAATTTAAGCTTCCGATTCATACAATCACCACTTTCTTCATGTTTAGAAACACATCTCTTTGGGTCTCAAAAGTTGGAACACCACCAAGTATTTCAAACGTAACAAACGCATCGTTAGGAAGATAACTTAGTATCTCTTCATAATTAAGCAGTCCATCATTTAACTTTCGAGCGACCAATGTGTTCTTTTCTGTCTTTTTTAAATTAGCAAGGTGTAGCTCCTTGATATTTTTCCAATTCATATTCTTTAATGTTTCTATAAAACACGACTTGTCGTATCCACAAGCAATAAATAATTGTGGAATATCAATTGTCATTTTTACTTCATGACTAATCTCTATCACTTCTTCTGGAAGAGATACATGTAATCGTGAATTGCTTCGATTTTCCACGAACACAGGACAATTTGTTTCCTCTTCTACTCTTGTGCATAAACTTTTAAAAATATGCCATCCCATTTTCTTTTTGGACGGAGGATGAATGGTAATTCCATAAACAACTGTCACTTGTTGAAGAGCAATAATGATTTGTATATATTCTTTGTATCGAGACAGAACGTTGTTTTCACTCTGTCCCTTTTTTGTCCAATCCCCATGTAAGATAACAGGTAATGGTGCATATATTTTGTATTTATCAAGTGCTTCTTCCACGGTTAACCCACAGATATCCAATTGTACATAATCTGCTTTACCAGAGACCTTCCGTATACTCATTTGACCAAACTTCATGTTTGAGCCCTCCTTATACACCGTTTCATTAACTATAGTCAAAATGAAGACCTTAAAAAAACCTTACGCTGTAAGGACTTCGTTGACCCTATTTTCATCTATTACAATAGAACTTCTCGACTTCAAATTTAGTAATTCTCTTAATTCAGGATTAAGCCTAAATACCACACCATTTGTTCCTGATACAAGCTCTTTCCATATCTTATCTATGGTTTTCTCTTTCATCGTTGTAAGTGTAATTAAGTTTTCCTTTGCAACATAACCATACTCTTTATAACAGTGATGAAAATAATCCTCTAACATTCCTCGTTCATGTTTAAGCTTTTTTGACCCACCTGAAGTTTCTTGCACGTAAATATTTTTTGAAAATTCATCCCCAAAAATATGGGATACCTTGTCTTTTGTTAATGTATGATATTTAATATTATGTTTTATTAATATTTTTGCTCTTTCTTCTGCAATTTCCATTGTATCTTCTACATTTTCTACTAAATAAAAAGAAACAATGTTTCGCTTTTCTTTATTCTTTTTCATTTCTTCTTTTGCTTGATTTAAAAATTCTAATGGAATTTCATCGTCTTTCATTTTTCGAACAAATCCTAATACTGCAAACAGATTCATGCATTGATTAATGACAGAAATTGAGTAGTTAGGGAAATAATTATATTTGAGATATTTTGTTGATACGAAAAATATAGCCTGATTTTGATAGCTTAAATGTTTACTAACCAGTGTATTTAGCCCAATTCTATTCATCGCTTTCAAAAGCTCCCATCTATCGCCAACAAGTTTATGTAAACAAGGATATCGTTTAGGCAATATACATTCTAAAGAATCAATATTCTCTTCGTATCTTTTCGATTGAACATGTAGCCATCTATCTTCCCAAATTAAACCGAATTTATGATTTGCAATTCGAATCGTCTTTCCTATTTTTTCGTTATAATACACACTTAATAAATCAATTAAATCCAGGGAATTTGTAACATCAGCTTTACTTCTCGTAAAATATCTACAATGACCTGTTTCACTCATGCTAATCCATGCATGATTCCCTTTTATAAGTGGACATTCGAAATAAGTATTCATTTCAGCCGAATTCAATATCACTTGTGTTAAGTCTACTTTTCCATAAATATCACTTATTCTTGTGTATCCATGTCGAACGTTTTCAATAACTAATTCTGTTATTTTTTGTATGTCAAATACTTCATTTCTTCTTTCGTGAATTAAATTATGGATTCGATTTCGTTGGAACATGTTTAATGGAAAAAAGTTAGGAATGTATTGCACTCAACATCCTCCTTTCATCACTCATTTACTATAGTCAATGAAAATTATAGCATATATATTTTATATTTCAATCACATCATGTATGTTTCATTAGATATTCTTATACTTTTCCTGCAATGTTAGAATTTCATTTGGTAATTTTTCATACCATGCAGGTAAAGAAAATTTAAATAAGTAATGTCGGCAAGCCTTATATTGCTTCTGAATTGATTTGTACGGATGTTTGTTTACATTATGAGCATTGCATTTAAAAACCATTTCTAAGAATACCAGATACCTTTTAAAGCATCGTTGAACGACTTCAATAGCAGGTTTTTGTACACTTTTATTCCGAACAACCCCCAATCGACAACCTATTAAATATTTAAGAACATCTCGTTCTTCCATAATGGCCTCTTTTTCCGACAATTTAATCCCCCACGATTCTAATAAAGAATGACCAAATTTAGGTTTCTCAAATTGACGTAATATATCATCATAATGATGTTGAATATCTGCTATTGCTTGAAAATATTTTACATGCACTTCTATCACTCTTTTCTCTATTTATCTTCTAATATCGTTAATGATTCACGAACCACTCTCATTTCTTTTCCTAATACACACAAAACACTATACATGTCTATTCCGTAATCATATCTTGATAGATTCAATTCATCTGTAACATCTGCCCCATTAAAGAGATTAAATGCAACAGCAATTATCATTCTTTTCTTTTCGCTTAACTCATTATTTAAAACTTTAAACAGTTTTTGATTGTACTCCATATAGGAACCGTCAAACGAATACAGTTGACTAACAATTTCATCTGAACATCCTACTGATGTTAACAAGTAAATAATTGCCTGTTCTTTTTTTGACTTTAAATAAGAAATAAAATGATTGTATTGTAATTGATGCGACTCATTAACAAAATCCATACATGCATCCACCCTTCTCTATTACGATTTACTTTCATTGTAAACAAATAGTACAACACTCATTAACTATAGTCAATATATCGAGTTTCTTTAAGTAAAAAATTATTTACGGAAAAGATTTATTTATTGTTTTCTATTTGATATAATAGAAAGGTAGCATACCTAATAAAGGAGCTGTCCCTATTGAAATTAATTATTTCTAATAAAAGTCCGTCAAAAACAATGTCTAATATACAGTCTGAACAAAAAACCACATTATTTCTTTCGGATGCAGAGATACAAGTGTCAAAAGTATTAATAGAGAAAGAGTTGTTTTTTATCAAAAGACAGCAATCAAAGTCAATCGAAGAAAAAGATGTAGAAAGCATCTCTTTTTGGAACATAATGGAATCAATGTTTAAAACTACATATAAGAAGCTAAAACCCAAAACACAGTTAAATTTCGGTGAGTTAGATAGTTACTACGGGGTTATAGAAATGAATGTAGTCAATATGACAAAATCAATACTCACACAGGAATCTATCCTGGTAATAAATGCTTTGAAATCAAAAATACAAGCTATACACCATGAATGTATAGTTGAATAAAGGAGAGTTTTTTTGTGAAAATCGGAGAAAAACATATTTGTCCCCATTGTGGCAGTTCAAATACAAATTGTTTAGGTCATGGTGGTTACAAACAAGGTTCAAATGGATTCGGGGATAAGACAACATTAGTGGCTTATCAGTGTAATGATTGCAATCAGTCATTCAAAGAGTAGTTAAATATATAAGAGAAGCTTCATAATAATTAGATTAGGAGGTGCTTTTTTACATGGATGGTTGTATAGATGTTTTAGAAATCGCAAAATATTTTATTTTTAAGGGTAAAAATAGTGAAAAATATAGGGTATCAAACATGAAACTACATAAATTACTCTATTTTTCTCAAGGGTTTTATTTAGCTATTGAAAATAAACCGATTTTTCTTGAAGAGATTTATATGTTTGAACATGGTCCACTTATAAAATCTGTTCATGAAAAATACAGAAAGTACACTTATCATACAATTCCTGAAGAATGTAGTGATAACTTTTCTTTTAATCAAGAGACAAGGTTATTTCTTGATGATATATGGAATCTATTTAAATTATATACGTCTAAAGTATTAGAAGAAATTATAACTAACGATGAGCCATGGAAACGTGCAAGAAAAAATTTATTTTTATATGAAATACCTACTAACCCTCTTGATTTAAACTTCACCAAGGAATACTTTAAAAAAGAATACATAGTCGCATGAAACTTTTATATAAAAACACAAAATTTATATAAGGCACTATAAAAGGAGTAGAAAACGTGATAACCCGATTTTTCAAAGATATGCCTAAGGAATTAAACACAACAGGTAAATGGAGACTTGAGATATTAGCAATTTTCCCAATGAAAGAGAATGTTGTTTATAGCACTACTTATCAAGGACGTTTAGGGGTTGCTTATATTAAAGTAAGGCTTAAAGCATTATTAAAGGATTGGTCAACAAGTGGAGAATATTATGGAGTTGGGTGGCGTATTAAAAAGGAAAGTTAATAAAATGTATCTCGTTACATAAAAAAAGACGCATAGAGAAAAATTCATGCGTCTTCTTCGTGTTTATTGTTTGTTGTTCCTATTCCTATCATTCCTTGTAGTTAACAATTCCCCAGGGCTTAAAGAATCATAGAATGGTGCAGTTGGAGCAACCCATAGTACGCCTGAACCTTCAAAGGTTTGTAATAACCCCTCCCCACTTAACATAGTTCCAGTTAAGCTCTTCGCTGATTTTCCAACACTGAAACGGATGTTTCCAGAGCGTAATACCGCAAAATTTCCATCTACTTGGGCTTTTTCATTCTCTAAAGAATACTCTATAATTTCATTCCTTGGTACAGGCAATTCTAAAACAACTAAACCTGTACCCTTTAATGAAGTTTGAAAAAATCCTTCTCCCCCAAAAACAGCAGAACTTATATTTTTTTGAGAAGCAGGCTCTACCGCTATATCTGCGGTACTACAACAAAACATCCCTTTATCAACAATAACTTCTTCATTATTAAGTTTCATTATTGCATAGTGCTTCAACGTTGGTTCTAAATAGATTTCTCCTACACCCTTATATATGGGTTTAACCGCTGATTCACTTGTTACAGCACCTTTAATAACATTTTTTAACAATCCTGTTACCCCTCCATTTTTTACGTCACAATCAATCTTCCCTTTTAACATGTATAGTGCCCCTGCTTCTGTTTTTACAGAGCCATTTTTCAATGTGATTCGGATTTGTTTAAAAGTCACATGAGCTTCTTTTGCAAAATATAATTTCATTGCATTATCAACATCTCTTGCTCCCTTTAGTTGAGGAACTTCTAATATTTCAATTTTCATTTGTTCCGTTTCTTCTACTTCTAATATTCTATACATACAACCATCTCCTTTTTATATGATTGTTGTATTGTAGAAAAAAGAGAGAGGAACTATTCGATAATAAAAAAGATGAGGGTTTTATCCCCTCATCTTACAATTCAATACTTTCGATTTCTTTCATTTGGTCTCCATCAGATTCAATAATCGTTCTTACTAAATCCAATAATCTTTCAGAGTATCCTCTCACATAGATGACTGAACTATCTTTAGATACTTTATGACCTGATTCAGCTAATTGCCAAACGATTAGCTTTGCTCCCGTTTTTTTGTTAACCTTCAACCATGCACGTTCTAAATTATCAGCAGGTTCATTATCCGTAAAAAGAATGACATAATCTTCATTTTTATACACATCAAGCAACTGACTGAAATTAGTTCCGTATCCCACCTTCGTAGATTCAATTTTATCCGCCATTTCAAAAACGTTATCTTGACTACGAAGTTCTACTTTTTGTGACGTTGTAGCCACTGCAACGACCTCTGTATTATTATGGGATTTTTTAACCATGGCTCCAAATAGTGTAGCGATTTCCATAGGAGATAACCCTCCAAGCACACCAGAAGTCATAGAGCCAGAAGTATCTACGCCCACTTTCAGGCTTTTGTTCTCATTAATAGAAAACGCTTCTTGTGCTACATCACGAAGTAACTTCCCTAAGGCTTGTTGGAACTCAGGAGTCACAACTTTCTTATTCGCCTGAATTAACGCAAATGGCAACATATGAGAACGTTTATATTCTTCTTTATTTGCAATTTTTGCAGAGACCATATCAACGATTCCTGATGGAATGTTCGTTTCAATCACAACATCCTGCATAAAGAACTGACCAATACTTGGATTATAGACTTCTTCTTTACTAACCTCTGTTGCAAATACACGTTCTAAAGCAACTAAGTTTAAAATAAGTGCATTGTAATTTAAACGCTCATAAACGGTTGCATATAAACGTTGCTTATCTTCTGGTAATAACGTAGAAACAGAATGCTTCACTTCTTCTAACTGAATAGAATGCTCTCGGACTAAACTATCCATATATAATGAATACTGTCCTGTTTCCAATCCACTAATAACAATCTTTAATGCTGTAGCTCGTGGGAATGTCAATTCTCCTTTCGAAACATATCTCATCAGCTTTTGAAAATCTTCATCTTTTGCTAAAGGTCTCGTAACTTTAGCAATATCACTAATTTTATTTTTATAACGAGTGGCTTGATATTCATTAATAAGTTGAATAAAACGATTGTTTACTTCTCTTTTTACAGAGCGTCCTAATCCTTTTCGAATACCGCCTTTTCGTGAAATCTCAACAAAGTTATAGAGCATATTGAAATTGCGAATTATTAGTGGGAATGATTTTTTAAACAAGGACTTATCTTCTAATGTAGAAATATAGACCATCCAAATTGTTGGGACCAGTTTTAACTTCCCTTCAACAGCTCCATAAATCGCACATTTCGTTGCAAACTCTGATTCTTCCTTTAAAGCTCGTTGGAATAGCTCCCCTGCATTTTTCAATACATCTTCTTGCTTGGTATAAAAAGTTCCATTTAATAACCCTAAGGTAAATAATTCGACCAATCGCTCTTTAAAACTATTTTTATATGCCAACGCTCCTTCTTTTGTTAACATCATATCAGGATTCATAGCTTTTACTTTATCAATTGTATTCATCGTAACACGCTCCTTTTGAATATATGGTTTTTTAAATTTAAAACTAAAAGAATGAGCCACAAGAAGATGTATTATCCTCTCATGGCTCATTCTTCTAAAACATGTAACATGTTTATATAAAACATAACGAAGAAGAAGGTGCAAGACAGTGGAGGCTGTAAAGTATCTAATCTTTTAAAAGAGTAGATACTTGCACGTTACTTTTATTCACATACAAAACACAAAATTCATTTTAGATTTTAATATCTTTAATCAAATTAATGTAGTCTTGCAAGCACCTCGTTATGATTTTTTCTACGAAATGTAGAAAGTATAAGAAATGAGCTTTGAGGGAGAAGTAATAAGACAGGTATGAATGTTTTTTCGTATGAGTGTACGTATAAACAATCCAAGTTTATTTTTTTAAAATTTGTCGTATTTGTATGTAGTCTTATCAGCACCTCAAAATATAAGCAGAAAAAGAGTAGCTTTCACAATTCCTCTTCTGGTATTAAGAAAAGAAGAGCTTCCACAGTTCTTTTCTTAAAAAAGTAAGTTATAGCTTGGGTAGTCTCCAACCTAATCAACTACCCTTATTAACTCTTCACCTGTTCCGTAAACATGTGGCGAAATTAATAGGAACCATCCATTTATCTTCATGTTCCAACCGTATTTTCGATAAAAATCGAGATAACTCTACTTACAAGAAATAGAATCATTTAGTTATAACCTTGACGACCTCCGACCCAATCATCAACATCAACTCCATAGCAACAAGAACATTGTCTTTTACAATAAGCTGACGGGAATCTATCTACCGATAAAGTTCCAACCACTATTTTTTATGCAAACTCATCATTAGTGTGTTTTACATTCTAACAAGGAAGAAGGTGCAAGACGTTAGTCCTTTTGGTAAGCTGTCAAATGTAGTCTTGCAAGCACCTCATTAACTATATTTAAATTATAAATTAATTATATACTATAGTCAATAAAAATATTATATTTTTTTATTTTATATGGTCTTATAAAATGATTTTTTTATTTCAACCTCAATATAATAGATAGTGATTTCTGTTGACCAAGCAACATAACAACTCGATAAGGGAGAATAGAAACCTCATCCCGTCTTTCTGGACTTCGGGTGCCAGTGTCGTTGGCAGACAACATACAAATCTGTTATATACATCTTGAGGTTAGATGGTTGGCGAGCAACATAAAAACTTGGTGATTGCATGTTAGGAAGATAACATGCAAATAAAAAAAGCAGACCCTAAAAGGTCTGCTTTTCTCTTATGCTCCTGCTGTAATACCACCATCAGCCATTACTGTACTACCGACCATGCAAGAAGCTTCATCAGATGCTAAGAAAGCAACAATGTTCGCAATCTCTTTTGGTTGAATCGCACGTCCAAGTTTCTGAATAGCAGGTAATTCTTTAAGTACTTCTTCTCGTCCACCAAACAGTTCTGCATGTGCATCATTAAATGTTGTATCTACCCACCCTGGGCAAACACCATTTACACGAATGTTATCTTTAGCAAAATCAATTGCCATTTGTTTCGTTAACATCTTAATAGCACCCTTTGAAGTGACATATGCAGATAGTCGTTGCTCTGCAAATTCACTATTTGCTGAAGCCATGTTTACAACCGCACCACCACCTGCTTTCTGCATATAAGGAAGCACGTACTTCGCCATTAAAAAGTATGATTTTACATTCACATTCATTGTTTTTTCCCAATTCTCTTCAGAAAGTTCAATGACAGAGCCAGGAATATTTACACCTGCGTTATTTGATAAGATGTCAATTCGTCCAAATTTATCAAATGTATAGTCTACGACACGTTTTACCGCATCAGCATTTGAAACATCCGTATAAACAAAGAACACCTCATGTCCTTGTCTTCTTAGCTCTACTGCTAATGCATTCCCCTCTTTTTCTAACACATCTGCAATGACTACTTTCGCACCTTCATCTACGAATTTACGAACAATAGCTCCTCCAATTCCTCGGGCTCCACCTGTTACAATTGCTACTTTATTTTCTAATTTCATATCTATCTACCTTCTCTCTTTTTATTTATGTATTTTGTTTATCTGTTTTCTAAAAAATAGAACACAAAGATAAATCATCTATGTGTTCTATTTATTTATTTATTAATTTATTTATTACATATTTTCAATTTTAGGGACGATTTTATAACCTTTTGATTTAATCGCACCAATTACAATCCCCACAAATACCCATGAGAATCCTGCACCATAAGCAAGC
>NZ_JAKUFQ010000123.1:0-14524 GCF_022663475.1 Bacillus cereus group sp. BfR-BA-01382 | reverse complement strand
TGGTTCTACAGAATCATCTAACGATTCTTCTTCACAAGAATAAGAAAGTGAAAAAATCAGTTCTCATTAGGAGAGCTGATTTTTTTATTTCTATATAAAAATAATCAATTTCGAGAAAAAAGTTGCAAAAACAAGGAAAAATGACGAGATTCTCGAATATATATTACAAAAGGGAGGGGATACTGTGTCATTTTTATTTGTTCTGTCGACTGCTATTATTTTATTGTTTGTTTTATTCACTTTATATTATTATATTGCCGGTAAGAAAGAGGTTCCCCACCATCAGTTGTTAGAAGAAGAATTGGAACGAGAAGAATGACGCCTTTTATACAAGGTGTCATTTTTTTTGGCCATAATAGTCAGTTTTAACGTATTTCTCACAAAAAAATGTAATTTTTCTTAACTTAGTCCGCAAAAATAGTGAACATGTAGCATATATCAGTAGTGCGGGCAATACAATGGTATAAACCAAAGCAAAGAGAGTGTTTGAGGTGAGAAATCGTGAATCATTTCATTATAAATCCAAGAATGTTTAACGCTTACAAACAGCACTCACACTTACTTCTTAGTCGTATGCAGCGAGGCTCATTTCACCCTTCTCACATCCAAATTAGGGAGGCGAGTGGTGTGCACGATTACATCAAAGAGAGAACTATCAAGATTGGTAAGTATATCGTGGAGACAAGAAAGACAGTGCGTGTCATTGCAAAGGAATTTGGGGTATCAAAGAGTACAGTTCATAAAGATTTAACAGAACGTCTACCAGAGATTAATCCAGAGCTCGCAAATGAAGTAAAAGAAATTCTTGATTATCATAAGTCTATTCGTCATTTAAGAGGTGGAGAAGCAACAAAACAAAAGTATAGAAAAGAAGATGTAGAGAAGCCTGTACGTCAATAATGTTACAGTAGCAAACATTCCGTTCACATTCGGTAATATTTTTCAGAAGAATTCTTTTTGCGAATATTACGTTTCTGTTAAATTTATGATAAAATCAGAAATTAGGTGAAAAGAATTCGGGTGTAACCTGATTTTGAATATCGAGGAGGAAAAAACGGGAATGTTTGCGCGAGATATCGGAATTGACCTAGGTACGGCTAATGTATTAATTCATGTTAAAGGTAAGGGTATTGTATTAAACGAGCCATCTGTTGTGGCAATTGATCGTAATAGTGGTAAAGTATTAGCAGTCGGTGAAGAAGCGAGAAGTATGGTGGGACGTACGCCTGGTAATATTGTAGCAATTCGTCCGCTTAAAGATGGTGTAATAGCAGATTTCGAAATTACAGAAGCAATGTTAAAGTATTTCATTAACAAATTGGACGTAAAGAGCTTCTTTTCAAAACCTCGTATTTTAATTTGTTGTCCAACAAATATTACATCAGTAGAACAAAAAGCAATTCGTGAAGCTGCTGAACGTTCAGGTGGTAAAACAGTATTTTTAGAAGAAGAACCAAAAGTAGCCGCAGTTGGTGCTGGTATGGAAATCTTCCAACCAAGCGGTAACATGGTTGTTGATATTGGTGGAGGTACAACAGATATCGCTGTACTATCTATGGGTGATATTGTTACCTCTTCCTCTATCAAAATGGCTGGCGATAAGTTTGATATGGAGATCTTAAACTATATTAAACGTAAGTATAAGCTATTAATCGGGGAACGTACTTCAGAAGATATTAAAATTAAGGTTGGTACAGTATTCCCAGGTGCACGTAGCGAAGAACTTGAAATTCGCGGACGTGACATGGTAACAGGCTTACCACGTACAATTACAGTATGCTCTGAAGAAATTACAGAAGCATTAAAAGAAAATGCAGCTGTTATTGTACAAGCTGCAAAAGGCGTATTAGAGCGCACACCACCAGAATTATCTGCAGATATCATCGACCGCGGTGTTATTCTAACAGGCGGTGGAGCTTTACTACACGGTATTGACATGCTTCTAGCAGAAGAACTAAAAGTACCGGTATTAATTGCTGAAAACCCAATGCACTGCGTTGCGGTTGGTACAGGTATTATGTTAGAGAATATCGACAGATTACCAAAGCGTGCTTTGAGATAATTTGAAAGAACTAAGGCTGACGCTTTAGTTCTTTTTTCGTTTTTATATTTTTTTATTTTGATTTTTTGCGAAAATGGAAGGAAAATAGAGAAATATGAAGGAAACAGGTAAAATATTCATATATATGGTTAAATTTAATATTTCCTTATTTGAAAACGTTTATAATATAATGAGTCGAATACGACATTAAGGCAAATAATGTTTCAATACATATTGCCTTTCCCTAATTTGGGCATACACTCTTTTCTACCTCCGTGTCAGTTGCAAAAATGTGCAACTATTTTAATGGAATAGAGTGTGTGCATTTTTTTTTAGGAAGTTGTGCTAAATATAAAATGTTACTTTGTAATGACAAATAATAAACAAAATGGGATAATAGCAATATGTCCAAGTGGTAAGACCAATATTACAAAAGGGGCGATTGTTACATGCTAAATATAGAACAAATTAAAGAAATCATTCCTCACCGCTATCCATTTCTACTTGTTGATAAAATATTAGAAGTAGATGAAGGAAAAAGAGCGGTTGGGATTAAAAATGTATCCGCAAACGAAGAATTCTTTAACGGACACTTCCCTGACTATGCAGTTATGCCTGGTGTACTTATTGTAGAAGCATTAGCGCAAGTTGGAGCAGTTGCAGTATTAAAGAAAGAAGAAAACCGCGGAAGACTTGCTTTCTTTGCAGGTATCGACAATTGCCGTTTCAAAAAACAAGTACGACCAGGTGATCAGCTTCGTCTAGAAGTAGAAATGACACGCGTACGCGGCCCGATTGGAAAAGGAAAAGCAATCGCAACAGTAGATGGTGAAGTTGCATGTGAGGCAGAAATTACATTTGCGATTGGTGATAAAAAAGAATAGAAATTAAAAAATCTCCTTGTGAAAAGACAAGGAGATTTTTTAATTTCTGCTATATAACGATGAAGCGATAATTTACAAACTAATCAGAAAATAACTTGTAAATAGATGGCAATTACCATATACTTACTTTATTATTTATCTAGAAAACAGGATAAGTGATAAAGGTAATAAAGAAATAAGGGCATTGTCATATTGTTAAGGTACTTAAATAAGACAAAGTAGAATGTTATTGATTATGATGAAATGTGGGGAACTCAGCAAGAATATTAATTAGACGTATGAAATCGAGCATAAAAGAGAGAAAAGGGAAATGTCGCATTTCACAAAAGGAGATTATGAATATGTTCGGGAGAAAGAAAAGAAAACCATTACGACAATTAATTACACATAAAGAGCCTAAATCGCGTATTACAGAACAATACCGTAACATTCGTACAAACATTGAGTTTACATCTGTAGATAATCATGTTCGTTCTATCATTGTTACTTCAGCAGATCCAGGTGATGGGAAAACAACAACAATCGCAAACTTAGCAGTCGTTTTCGGACAACAAGGAAAGAAAGTTTTATTAATTGGAGCTGACTTGCGTAAGCCGACGATACAAAACTTATTTGCCATTCATAGTTCAAATGGGTTAACGAACTTATTATCAGGACAAGCAAAACTTATGCAATGCATTCAAAAAACAGATATAGAGAACGTATACTTAATGGCAGCAGGTCCAATCCCGCCAAACCCAGCAGAACTATTAGGGAGCCGGGCAATGGACGAGGCGTTGCTAGAAGCATATAACATGTTTGATATTATATTAATTGACACACCACCTGTCCTTGCGGTTACGGATGCACAAATACTTGCGAATAAATGTGATGGAATCGTACTCGTTGTACGCAGTGAAAAGACAGAAAAAGATAAAATCGTAAAAGCGAAACAAATATTAGATAAAGCATCAGGAAAAATACTTGGAGTCGTTTTAAACGATAAAAGAGAAGAAAAAGAGCAGTATGGTTATTACTAAAATAGAAAAAAGCCAATAAGGAATACTTGTTGGCTTTTTTCTCATTTTGAAATTTATTTCTCAAGTTACATAGTATAAAAAACGTGATATGATAAATATTTTGGAAAATCATTGGAATGTGTTGTCATATTTAAGATTATTTTGTAAGATTAAACTTGTTTCTTGTGAACAAATATAGAACTGAATTATTAAAAATAAAAAATGTAAGATTTATATGTTATAATTTTTCCTATGTGTAAATTTTAGAAAGTTGGAGGAACCTATGGAAGAAACAATTAGTCTAAAAGAGTTATTTCATATCTTAAAAAAACGTTTAGCAATGATCCTCGTAATCGCCTTTGGTGCAGCTATTGTAAGTGCTATCATTAGCTTTTTCTTTATGACACCAATCTATCAATCTTCGACGCAGATTCTTGTTAACCAGAAGAAGCAAGAAGGAGCAGCGATTCAATACAATGAGGTACAAACAAATATTCAATTAACAAATACATACAAGGTTATTATTAAAAGCCCTGTTATTTTGGATCAAGTGAAAGAAAAGCTAGGTTTAAATATGACAGTACAAGAGCTAAACAATAAAATTGAAGTAGCTAATGAGAAAGACTCACAAGTAGTGGCGGTAACTGCGCAAGATAAAGATCCAAAACTAGCTCGTGATATTGCTAATACAACTGCAGAAGTGTTTCAAGGTGAAGTTGCTAAAATTATGAGTGTTGATAACGTAACAGTATTATCAAAAGCAGAAGTTGCAGAAAATCTCTCTCCAATTAAACCACGTCCAATGTTAAATGTGGCAATTGCTTTCGTTGTTGGTTTAATGGCTTCAGTTGGTCTTGCATTCTTACTAGAATACTTAGATAACACAGTGAAGAAAGAAGAAGATGTAGAAAACTTACTTGGCTTACCAGTATTAGGAATTGTAGCTCGTATGGATGAAGAAACAATGAACGTGAAATCACACGCTCCAGCATCAAGAAAAGTGAGGGGACAAACAATTGGCTCTTAATTTATTTAAAAAGAAAAAGAATCATCGTCAACGTCGTCAATTAATTGCTCATCAACAACCGAAATCACCAATTTCAGAACAATATCGTAATATTCGAACGAATATTGAATTTGCAGCTGTTGACACGAATTTACATTCATTAATGGTAACATCTGCGAACCCAAGTGAAGGGAAAACGACAACGACAGCGAATATGGCAGTTGTGTTTGCTCAACAAGGAAAAAAAGTATTATTAATTGATGCAGATATGCGTAAACCAGCAATGCATCAAATGTTCCAAGTAGATAATATTTTTGGACTCACAAACGTATTAACACATAGTGAACGTTTAGAAAAATGTGTACAAACGACATCTGTAGACAATCTACACTTTTTAGCTTGTGGTCCAATCCCACCAAACCCGGCAGAATTGTTAGGTTCAAAATCAATGAAAGAACTTCTTGGACAAGCATACAGTATGTATGATTTAGTTATTTTTGATATGCCACCAATTTTAGCTGTAACCGATGCGCAAATTATGGCAAATGTATGCGATGCTTCTATTCTTGTTGTTCGTAGTGAATCAACAGAAAAGGAAACGGCAGTAAAAGCAAAAGGATTGTTAGAATCGGCTAAAGGTAAATTGTTAGGCGTTGTTCTAAACGATCGTGAACGTGAAGAAGGCTTATATTATTATTACGGTGCAAACTAATTAAAAGAGTGAGATATGGTTGAAACATATCTCCTTTTTTCCCTTGAATATGAGATATTTCTCATATTCAAGGGAAAAAAGATTTTTATATGAGAGAGGGAGATGAAACAAATGATAGATTTACATTGTCACATTTTACCTGGTATCGATGACGGTGCACAGACAGTAACAGATAGTTTAGCAATGGCACAACAAGCCGTTTCAGAAGGAATACATACAGTTGTTGCTACACCACATCATCAAAATGGAAAATATATAAATGAACATACCTCAATTATTCATCACGTAAAACAACTAAATGATGAACTACAACAACATAATATCCCGCTTACTATTTTACCGGGGCAAGAGGTCAGGTTATATGGTGATTTATTAGAAGACTATGAAGCTGGTAAAATCGTTACTTTAAATGAGACAAATAAATATATATTCATTGAATTTCCATCTAATCATGTACCTCGTTATGCTGAACAACTATTATATGAACTGCGCGTTAAGGGAATGATTCCAATTATCGTTCATCCGGAACGTAATGCCGAGTTAATCGAGCGGCCAGATAAGTTATATAACATTGTAAATAAAGGTGCATTAACACAAGTGACAGCGGGTAGTTTACTTGGGAAATTTGGCAAGAAAATTAAAAAATTCTCACTACAGCTTGTAGAACATAATTTAACACATATGGTCGCTTCAGATGCACATAACACGACATCAAGAGGATTTCATTTAGCGGAAAGCTATGAACTAATTGGGAAAGAATTTGGAATGAATGTTATGAGTGATTTGAAAGAAAATCCGTACTTATTAATTAGCGGGAAGGCAATTTATAAAGAAGATCCAGAACAACTTCGTCGCAAAAAATTATTCGGTATTTTTTAAATAAAGAATTGGTGATGTCTCCTAACCGTTATCAACGGGGGCACTCGGTCGTGCTGTGGGTAGAAATTTTATTTCATGCCTACCTTAGACGCTTGTCGTCGGGAGTATGGCGTGAGGATGGGTTAGATGCCCATAATTTATTTGTAATAGAAACTCTACCTATGGAGTTATAAAAATGACTCTATAGGTAGGGTTTTTGTTATTGTTACATACAAATAAATAGATTTATAGGGGGAGTATAATTGAAAAAAGTAAGAAAAGCAATTATCCCAGCTGCTGGTCTTGGGACAAGATTTTTACCAGCAACGAAAGCGATGCCGAAAGAAATGTTACCGATCGTTGATAAACCGACAATTCAATACATAATAGAAGAAGCGATTGAATCAGGAATTGAAGATATTATTATTGTTACTGGAAAAGGTAAACGTGCCATTGAAGATCATTTTGATCATTCATTTGAACTAGAACAAAATCTTTTAGAAAAAGGGAAGTATGAAATGCTTGAAAAAGTACAAGCTTCTTCAAAAATTAACATTCATTACATAAGACAAAAAGAACCGAAGGGTTTAGGGCATGCAGTATGGTGTGCGCGTAAATTTATTGGAAATGAACCATTTGCGGTATTACTTGGTGATGATATTGTACAAGCAGAAACACCATGTTTACGTCAATTAATGGATCAATATGAAGGTACACAGTCATCTGTAATAGGTGTACAAACGGTGCCAGAAAATGAAACAGATCGTTACGGTATTATTGATCCAGTTGAACAAAATGAACGTCGTTATCAGGTGCGTCAATTTGTAGAAAAGCCAGCTCAAGGAACAGCACCATCTAATTTGGCAATCATGGGACGTTACATATTAACACCAGAAATCTTTATGTTCCTAGAGAATCAGCAGACGGGTGCAGGTGGCGAAATTCAATTAACAGATGCGATTCAACGTTTAAATGAAATTCAGCGTGTGTTTGCTTATGACTTTGAAGGGATTCGTTATGATGTTGGGGAGAAGTTTGGATTTATTAAGACGACAATTGAGATGGCACTCCAACATGAATCCTTAAGAGAAGAGTTAATGAGTTATATGAAGGAACTTGTAAAAAAAGAAAATGTACATATTTAAAGTGAGGTGAAAAGGCATTGGCCTTAACTAAAGTATCAAGTGAAGCTGTAAAAGAACAAGGAATGCTTGTTGCTGAAGAGATAAATCAGAGTGTTTTTTATTTATTTATGAAGCGTGTAATAGATATATTAGGTTCATTATGCGGTCTTATTTTTCTTTTTCCTGTTTTACTTGTTATAGCGTTACTTATTAAGTTAGAAGATCCTAAGGGTTCCATTCTTTTTAAGCAGGTTCGTGTTGGGAAAAATGAAAAGGAGTTTGGAATGTATAAATTTCGTTCCATGGTGACAGATGCAGAAGAGCGATTAAAGGATTTATTAGAACATAATGAAGTATCAGGGGCAATGTTTAAAATGAAAGAAGACCCCCGTGTCACGAAAATTGGCAGGTTTATTCGGAAAACGAGTATCGATGAATTACCACAATTATTAAATGTACTAAAAGGTGAAATGAGTTTAGTTGGACCGCGTCCACCGCTTCCAAGAGAGGTAAAAGAATATACTTTGTATGATAAACAGAGATTGCTTGTTACACCAGGCTGTACAGGACTTTGGCAAGTTACAGAGAGAAACAGTGTTGGTTTCGCAGAGATGGTGGAATTAGATTTAACTTATATTAGAAAGCGTAATATTAGGTTTGATTGTAAGTTAATATTAAAGACGGTATTAGTTTTAGTTGGCTCGAAAGATGCCTATTGATGAATAGTTCAATTAGTAGGTTAGATTTAAAAAGTGATAGTTGGTACACTAACTTGTATTTAAGTATAAAATGTCTGCAAGGGAGATTTTTAAGATGAATATAGCGGTAGTAGGGACTGGATACGTAGGTCTAGTGACAGGTGTAGGTTTATCAGAAGTAGGACATAGTGTTACTTGTATTGATATGGATGAAAAAAAAGTGGAGAAAATGCAAGGTGGGCAATCACCAATTTATGAGCCTGGTTTAGATGAGTTAATGTTGAAAAACATTGAGGCTGGACGCTTAAATTTTACTACAGACCATCTAATAGCATTTAAAGAAGCTCAAGTCATTTATATAGCGGTAGGTACTCCTGAAAATGAAGATGGAACAGCAAACTTAACTTATGTTAATCAAGTTATAGAACAAATTGCTCAAAATATAAAACAAGATATTATAGTAGTAACAAAAAGTACAGTACCTGTAGGAACTAATCATTATATTAAAGGTAGATTAAAAGAGCTATTAGTGGAAGATATTAAAATTGAGGTAGTATCAAATCCAGAGTTCCTTCGAGAAGGATCTGCAGTTTATGATATATTCAACGGTGATCGTATTGTAATTGGTGCTGAATGTGATGAAGCATTAGAAGTAATGCGTAAGGTTAATAAACCTTTTGGTATTCCTATATATGAAACTGATATTTGTAGTGCTGAAATGATTAAATACGCTTCTAATGCATTCTTAGCTACAAAAATTAGTTTTATTAATGAAATTGCTAACGTATGTGAAAAAGTAGGTGCTGATGTAGAGAAAGTAGCCCTTGGAATGGGGTTAGATAGCCGTGTTGGTAACCAATTCCTAAAAGCTGGAATCGGTTATGGGGGCTCTTGTTTCCCAAAAGATACAAAGGCACTTAAAAAAATCGCAGAAAATGTAGACTATGATTTTAGCTTGTTAAGTTCGGTTATTCAATTTAACAATAAGCAACAAAGGAAGCTACTTGATCAAGCTATAAAGGATTTTGGGACATTAGAAGGAAAAAAAGTAGGTATATTGGGACTAACTTTTAAGCCTAATACAGATGATATGCGAGAAGCAGCTTCACTAGTTATTATCCCAGAACTTATAGAAATGGGTGCACATGTAAAAGCTTATGATCCAATAGCAATTGATAATGCAAAGAAAATCTTACCTAGTACAATAGAATATACAAATGAAGTAATAGAAGCGATTGAAGATACAGAAATTGTATTTATTTTAACAGAATGGGATGAAATTAAATCTATACCATTAGAAAAATTTGAGAACAAAATGAAAGATCCAAATATATATGATGGCAGAAATTGTTTTGGAATTGAAGCTGTGAAAAATAGTAATATAAACTATTTTTCAGTAGGAAGAGAAGCTATTAAAAGAAGCAATGTAAGGGTTTAGTTTAAATTGTAATTTTTAACTAGAGATTTGTAAAAAAGTTAGTATCAATTATATAAGGTATATGAAGGAGGAGGAATATTGAAAATATGTTTCGCTGCTTCATCAGGGGGGCATCTAGAGCAATTAATGATGCTACATCCAATGATGAAAGATCATGATAGTTTTATTTTGACAGAGAAGACAAATTACCGATTTAATTCAAAAGGCATTAAGTCTTATGATGTCATTCAAATTAATAGAAGGGAATTCTCCTTCTTTTTTAAATTTATTATTTTAGTTTTTCAGTCTATATTTATTTTATTGAAAGAGAAACCGGATGTTGTTATCTCTACTGGAGCATTAGCGACAGTGCCCATGTGTTTATTAGCTAAGTTGTTTAAGAAGAAATTAATTTTTATAGAATCCTTTTCTAAAATCACTTCACCGACTATTACAGGTAAATTGATGTATAAGTATGCAGATTTATTCTTAGTGCAATGGGAAGATATGAAACAATTTTATCCAGATGCAATTTATGGAGGCGGAATATATTGATTTTTGTAACAGTAGGTTCCCAAAAATTCCAATTTGATAGATTGTTAAAAGAAGTTGATCGTTTGGTTGAAGAAAAAAAAATAAAACCAGATGAAGTGTTTGCTCAAATTGGTTATTCAACATACGAACCACGTTATTACTCATACAAAAAATTTTTAAATAAAGAAGAATTTTTGGATTTAATATTTAAAAGTGAAATAGTAATTACTCATGGAGGAACAGGCTCTATTATAAATGGGGTAAAACAAGAAAAGAAAGTAATAGGTGTTCCTCGAACTGTAGAATATGGTGAACATGTAGACAATCACCAGTTTGAAATAATTGAACAATTCACAAATTCAAACTTAATATATGGAATTTCGGATGTTAAAGAACTAGAAAAATCATTAGATGTTGTAAAAGAAATGAATTTCAAAAAATATCAATCTAATACTAGTAATATTATTGATATACTTGAGACGTTTTTAAAAAAGACTCTATGATGTATATAACTAAAAATATATAGAAATAGGTGAGCGAATGAAAGTTATCATGATTGGATCTCACATACGTGTAACAGGTGGGATTACCAGAGTGGTAAAGAACTATATACAAGCGGGCCTTAATGAGAAAACTGATTTAGAATATTTTCCAACTTATTATGGCAGTAATCATTTTGTAAATATAGTTTATTTTATAATTCAATATGTAAAGTTGTTCTTTAAACTCAATATACTAAAAAAACAATATGATATAGCTCATATTCATATGTCGTATAGGGGAAGTTTTATTCGAAAAAGTAAAATTATAAAGATGTTGCATAAGAATGGCATTCCAATTGTATTACATATGCATGGCTCTCAATTTAAAGATTTTTATAATGAAAGTTCGGATAAAAGAAAGAAAGATATTGTGGATGCATTAAACAAGGTAACCGTGATATTAGCTTTAGGAGAGCAGTGGAAAGAATACTATAAATCAATTAGTACAGCGAAAGTGGTTTCTTTAGATAATGCAGTTTTTCCGAAAAACGTCAGCAGTAATTCCCAGAATGCGGTTTATATCACAACAATGGGAGTGCTTTCTCAAAGAAAAGGTACATATGATTTGATTGAGGTAGGCGCTAAATTAAAAGGAAAAATAGATAATAAATATAAATTTGTTTTAGCCGGCGATGGAGAAATCGATAAGGTCAAAAAGAAAATTGCTGAAATGGGATTAGAAGATTTGTTTATTGTTCCAGGTTGGATATCAGATGAGACTAAGATAGAAGAAATTTATCGAAAAAGTGCCATTTATGTACTACCCTCCTATAATGAAGGCATGCCAATGTCTATATTAGAAGCAATGAGTTACGGTTTACCTGTTATATCTACCGATGTTGGTTCTATTGCTTCTGTTGTAGGAGAAGAGAATGGGTTTGTAATAAAGCCAGGAGATGTAACAGAATTAGCAGATAAAATCATTTATTTATTAAATAACCCACACAATATGGAATTTTTCGGTGAAAATAACACAAAAAAAATATCTGAAAAATATAATGTATATAATTCTTTGGAGGAAGTTTACTTATTATACGAGGAAATACTAAAAAATAAATAAGTTGTTTTTTAGTTAATAATTTTTAGTGATTATTTCTTTATTATAAATTTTAAAGGTACATATAATAGAGATATAAGCATAAAGAGAAAAAATGTTAGGCTATTGTGTTTATAGCTAGTAAAATAATATAGAAATAAAATTAGTTCTTCGGAAATAAGAAAGATAAAAAAGGAAATTATATTTATTTTGGTTTTACGTAAAATTGAAAGTACTGTAAAACTCCAAGTGAATGTAATAGATAGGAATAGAGTAATGAATAAAATAATTGTAGGTAGTGTATTCTTTTTTTCTTATTTTCTTATTATGGGAAATAAGTTCAATAATATATATGTATACCCATCTGCTTTGATATGTTTTATTTATATTATGTATACCTTATTTAATTTATTAAAGGTAAAACGCATAAAGATTAATATAACTAAACAAGAATTGACAATGATAGTGGCACTTATGGTGTATATGCTATTTACATTAGTAATAGGGTTATATATGGGAATTGAGAATAAATCTATATATAAAGTATATCTAAATAATTTATATATTATAACATTTATATTTATTCTTGTTTTTTTTAAGTGGACAGATGATTTTTCGATTAGATTCGCTAGAATCTTTAGTTATATATTAATTATTATGGGAATAATGGGTATTTTCTTTTATATTAAAGGAATCTATGGAATTAATATTACTTTTACTTCACCATTTTTCACCACGTATGATGAGAATACCATGATGCATTATTTTAACGAAGTTAGGCTGCAATCAATATTCTCACAAAAAACAAAGTATGCCTTTTATTGTCTAACAGGAATGTTCTTGTTAAAAATTAATCCATATTTAGATGTGAAAATACGTTGGATTGGAATAATAATATTAGCCATTAATGTTGTACTTACAAATTCGATGATGTCTCTTGTGGCGATGGCGGCATTAATAGTTACGTTTATTAATTATAAAAAAATTAATAAATATTTTAGATATCTTATTGCTTTTGCTACAATTTTGGGAGCTTCTATATGTAGTTTACTAGTGTTAAATTATACTTCAAATATACGAGATTTAAGTAGTTGGGGCTCAAGGAAATATATTTGGGAGGGTGCACTAGATCTTTTAAAACAAAATCCTTATGGAGTGATAGACAATTGGTATTTATATAGAATAAATACATATTTTCAAGGCGCACATAATGTGTTTTTAAATGAATTTCTCGATTACGGAATTATAGGTGGTAGCATATTCTTGCTTGTTTATTGTCTCTTTTTCTACAATTTATTTAAAATTGATAAGAGAACGATAGGCTTCTTTTCAGCTACGACAATATTATTTATGGTTGATAATGTTTATTATTGGGAGATAATTCCTGTTTTTTGGTTCTCTTATTTAATAATCAAAGTTTTCTTGAATAGTAATGAGGAATTAACTGATGTGAAATCCATTAAAACGTAAATCAGAATAATTTTTTAGTAAAAGGTAGCAAAATGTTTATTTGCTACCTTTTATAATGAAATTAAAAAGATGTAGGAAATTATAAGAGGTAAATAAATATGAAAAAAATTTTACTTGTACCAAAGAGTCAATATGGATATAACACGGATTATTTGAAAATGGTTGATTATTTAGCTGATCAAAATATAGAGATTGATATATATTGTTTCGATAATGGAAATAATAAAGTGAAAATTCCGAATAATGTTAATTTGGAATATGTATCACGTAGCAAAAATAAATTTATTAATTATGCCAAATATAATTTAGGTATAATTAAATATATTATGAAAAATAGAAAAGAATATAATTGGATTATTATAAGCGGAACAATTGAATATTGTGGTCTTATTCCAATGTTAATGAAAAAAATAACACCTGGAACAAAATGGATAATGGATATTCGGACATGTGCTGTGTTTGCTAGTGAAAAGAAAAGACGTTTTTATGATAATGCCATGAAGTGGTCTACAAGGTTTTTTGATCATGTTACAGTTATTTCTAATTTGTTAGCAAAAAAATTACAAATACCAAAGTATACGTTATTACCTTTAGGAGCAAACCGCATTGTTGATATAAGCCAAAAAGAGCTTAATAAAGGTGAGATTAGATTTCTATATGTGGGGACATTTGAGAATAGAAATTTTGAAAATGTTATTAAAGCGTATGATATTTTTTGTACAAGAGTAGGTAAGAGTATAAAAACCCAATTTGATATAGTTGGTTTTGCATATACGGAAAAATATCAACAAAAAGTTATAAGAGCAATAGATGATGCAGAAAATAAAGACAAGATACAATATCATGGTAGAAAGAGCCACGATGAAATAAGAGATCTTTTCGGACAAGCAACAGTAGGTTTTTCTTATGTACCAATTACAGATTACTATGACGTACAACCTCCTACTAAAACATATGAATATATTATTAATGGAATTGTATGTATAGGTACTAATACAAAAGCTAATGCAGAAATTATTAATAGTACAAACGGAATACTGATTAGTGACGATATAAATAGCATTGTTAATGGGATGGAAAGGGTTTTAGAAGATATCTCTAAATACAATGTATTAAAATTAGCAGCAACTGTTGAGTATTACGAATGGGAAAAAATAGAATCCCGATTTTATAGATTTTTAAAAGAAATAGACATTAAAGATAA
>NZ_JAKUFQ010000122.1:0-14650 GCF_022663475.1 Bacillus cereus group sp. BfR-BA-01382 | reverse complement strand
CGTTTCTTCATGTTGTGGAATCTCTTCCACAAAAGTTTTATAATTTAATTTATGTATACTTTCAAATTCCCAATCTTGATCAGCAACTTTATAAATTAACCCCATGCCTTATCTCCTTTATCTATTTAATAAAAAATGATAAGTGGAGACTATCCCCACTTATTAAACATTCATTTTATTCTCGATTTACATATAGAATAAGTACAATAATCATTCCACTTAAAATAGTCGTAACAATAGAATAAGAATAAAGAATCATACAAATTGGTAAACAAGCAATCGTAATTAGTCCTGGCTTCGTAAATCCTTTAAATATTAAATAAAATACAATAAAAATGCCTATGAGGGTAAGCGCTATCAAATAATCAAATGCGATTAATCCTCCAATAAATGTTGAAATACCTTTACCGCCCTTACCTTTAAATAAAACTGGGTAAATATGTCCAATAATAACGGCCAATAATGTTAACATTACGAATGTAGGATCTTCAAAAAGATATTTTGCAACAGTAACAACGATTGCTCCTTTAATTGCATCACCTAAAAATGTAGCGATGAAATACCCTTTTCCATATACGCGCCCCATATTTCTTGCACCAGGATTTCCGCTTCCTTCACCCCTAATATCAACGTTATGTCTCAATTTTGTTACTATATAAGCGGTCAAGATGTTTCCAATTAAATAAGAAGCCACCAAATATAAAAACTGCATACTATTAATCATGTAATCATTCACTTTCTACATGGGATTACATATACAATATTCAATTACTACGTATATTGTACGTTTTAATATACATCCCTTTATACATTTTAACATCATATTTTTACAAATCATACAAAAATTCTCATACGCTATTTTTAAAAATATATATCCCTCATTAAATAATATGTTCCTTTCACTGCCATTTCTGCTTGTGATACAAATATAATTTCTTTCATACTTTCTTCACAGCATTTCTTAAATACAGCAAATATTTCAGGAACTAAACGCAATATACTGCCACTTACTGCAATTGGCGTTGAGTGCTTAAAGTTTAACTTGTTATAAACATTTACTGTAATCCTTGCTAATTCCTTTCCAGCTTGCATTATAATTTCATGTGCATCATCATTTCCATTTCTCGCTTCCTGAATAACTAATGGCGCGATTGCTGCAATTTTATCTTTAGAAGAAGTATATACTAAGCTTTTTATATGAGACGGTGTCAAAAGTTGAAACTGCCTTTGAATATTCAAACTCAATGGACAAAGACTGATTCCTTGATCAAATTGAATTGCCATTTTCTTTAAAGATTGTAATGCAATCCAATATCCACTTCCTTCATCACCTAAAATATGTCCCCATCCACCGCTATACTCATACGCTTCTTCTTTCTTTCCAAGACAAATCGCACCTGTACCACCAATTGTTAAAATTCCGTCATTCCCTTTTAAAGTAGCTGCATGTGCGATCATTGCGTCATTGAATACTTCAATTGGTGTTCCATACTTCTTTTTTAGACGTAATGTTAATTCATTTGTATTTGCTCCACTTACACCCGCTAATCCTAAACAAATACAAACGCAATCCCCCTTTAATAACCCTTTCTGGCATTGATCAATCACTTCCATAATATGCACAAGAGCTTCTTCAAAATCTATTAATATATTTCCAAATCCACTTGTAGCTCTTGCAAATTCGTTACCGTCTTTATCAAATGCAATTGCTTCTGTCTTCGTTCCCCCGCCATCTACTCCAATCATATACTTCATATATTCGCCTCATTCTCTTCAAATTGGAGGGAATGTTATATTCCCTAAAACTACAGATTGCTTTGCACCTGTTGCGCTCGGCACATTACTCGGATTACGATGATACGTTTCGTTTGCTAAAATCGCAAAGGCGATTGCTTCTTTCGCCGCTGAGGAATAGCCTAAATCTTCTTGAGTAAATATTTTGCATTTTTCTTCCTTTAATCCAAATCGTATCATTTCAACAAGTGTACGATTATAACTTCCGCCCCCGCCTAAAATTACTTCATCGATTTCATAATACGGAAAAATAAATTCCTGATAATGATGAACAATTGAACTTGCTGTAAACATTGTGACAGTTGCCAATATATTTTCTCTACTATGCTTTTCAAATCGATTCAATAATTCAGTCACAAACGCTTCTCCAAACTGTTCTCTACCTGTTGATTTTGGTGGTTTCACGTTCAAAAATGGATGGTTCATACAATAAGTCAAAATTTCATCTACAACTACTCCCTGTTTTGCAATCTTACCATTTTGATCATATGACAACTGAAATAACCTTTGACATACTTCATCAATTATCATATTCCCTGGTCCAGTATCAAAAGCAATAACACTCTCATTACTTCGTTTACTTGGAACCACTGTAACATTACCAATCCCGCCAATATTTTGTAGTAGTCTATTTTTAGTTTGATGCCGATATAAAATAATCTCTGAATATGGTACAAGTGGTGCACCTTGTCCCCCTGCCGCCATGTCCATCGTTCGGAAATTCGAGATAACTGTCGTGTTCGTTTCATATGCTATTACTGCTGGTTCCCCAATTTGCAATGTTGAAGAAATAATATTTCCTTCTTGCTTTGGCTGATGATAAATCGTTTGTCCGTGAGAGCCTATTAAATCTAATTGTCTCAAAGGAAAATTGGCCTCTTTACAAACTTCCTTTACAGCATTGGCGAAGCATAAACCAAGTTTAAAATTTAAACTACATATAAGTTGGACATTCGAAGTTTCAATTGATAACGCTTGTTGGATCTCATTTTTCATATCATTACAAAATGGAACAGTAGTAAAATGGATGAGTTCGATTTTAGAATCTACACCACTTCCTTCTATATGAACGAGCGCTACATCTATTCCATCTAATGAAGTACCAGACATTACCCCTGCAATATACATAACGTGCATGACCTCCTATTTACTAAAAAACAATCATGTAAGTAACGAACGTACAACCAATCGAAAACAATATAAATCTAAAAAACAACTGAGCTTTCGATGCAAACGATCCATCAATGAAAGAAACAACTACCGTAAGCAAAACGCTTGCCGCAATACTTGTAACGAGCCAGATACTATGCATTTGTGATAGATTTAGCATGCCTAATAAAGGGACAAAAAGTAAATTTGCACAAATCACTCCAAATAATAATAAAAATACGCCTTTATAACTAAATTTTATATTCATTCTATTTCCCCCTTTCTAGTTTTAATGTGAAAGAAGTGATAGACAAAAAGTCTATCACTCAAAATAATAGCATGCAGATTAAGGATTAACAGATTCCCCGTCACCATTCTTTTCAATTTCAAGCATATTTTTGTCGTACATTTTAAAGAATGGTAAATAAATAAGGAACGATATTGCTATATTTATAAAAACTAATGCAATCGCACGCCAATCTCCACCTGTTGCTAAATAAGCACCAATTGGAGCAGGTAATGTCCATGGCGGCATAATATGCGTTGGTGTTACAAATCCCATCGCTGTTGCAGCATAAGCTATAGTAGCTGTTACTAACGGTGTAATGACGAAAGGAATAATTAAAATTGGATTTAATACAATCGGCAAACCGAATATAACCGGTTCATTTATATTAAAAATCCCCGGAACAATACACGTTCTCGATAATGCTTTCGAATATTTTGATCGACCAAATACGATCATAGCTAACACAAGCCCTAACGTTGCGCCCGAACCACCAATCCAAATAAACCATTGATAAAACGGTTCTGGTGCAATAAACGGAAAATGACTCGCTCCACTTGCTACAGCTTCACCGTTCTTTCCTAAATACACATCCCAAAGCGGCCTTGCCACAGTACCTACAACTGATACTCCGTGTATCCCGAAAGACCAGAAAAACGTAATTAAAAATACAGGTATAATAACGCCAAAGTAACTATCACCAGCTTTTACTAACGGTGCGGCTAGTTTATCTACAACGTAATGTAAATCAACTTTAAAAACGACTGTAATAAGACTCATAATAATAATAACGAATGCTGCAGGTATAAGTGCTTCAAATGAACGTGATACTGACGGTGGTACTTGTTCTGGCATTTTTATCGTTACGTTATTCTTCTTACAAAATCTTAAAATCTCAACTGATAAAATAGAGACAATCATCGTCACAAATAATCCATGACCTCCGAGGTTTGTCATTGGAAGCATAAATCCTTTTTTATCAATTAACTCAGGCGTTAATGTTAAAAGTAGTGAACATACCGCAAGCTGTGCTCCTGATAAAGCATCTAATTTATAACTTTTCGCTAAATTATATCCTATTCCAAATGCTATATATAAGGACATAATAAACATAGTTAAACGATATGGTATTAATATACTTGTTTGATTCTTTAATGCCCAAACCGATATGAAACTATCTTTCGGCAGTGGTGGAAATGCTACTATTAAAAAGAAGCTTCCTACTATAATAAATGGTAACGCCGAAATAACTCCATCACGGATTGCTTGTAGATGCCTCTGCTCAGAAAGCCTTGCCATCGGGCCAGATAAGTTTTTATCAAGAAACGTGACAAACTTATTCATAACGCTTCCCCCTAACTGATTAATTCATTTACAGTTTTTAATAAAGTCGGGCCTCCAAGCGGCGTGTATGCTTGCGGTGGAATGATGCCACACGGAATAGATTCCTCCTCTGCAAATTTTTTTACAGAGTCAAATCGGTGTCTTATTTGAGGTGCCACCATTACGACATCCCAGCCATTCTTTACTTCTTCCTCTACCTCATTCGTTCCAATTGCATGCACTTCCATGTTCAAACCATTTTTCTCCGCTTCTTTTTTTAAAGCGTTTACAACAATTGCACTGGACATTCCTCCAGAACAGACAAACAAAACCTTCATTTATTAATCCTCCTATACTTATAATTTATTACCCTTCAAATGAAAGGAAGTTTCACTTTACTAACAAGCATATGAAGTAGTAAATGAATTTAGTTATAATGAAAGTAAATTTCATTAAAAATATTTTTCCTATTAAATTAATGTTTCAATGTGTAATTTTCTCTATTGCAAGGCCAACCTCACCTCAGATATTATTTTAAATAATCATATGATAGGGAGGCGTATAAATGATCGTTAAACGTTTATTAATGATATGTTGTATCGTCATCTTGTTCATCCCTTTCTCTTTCATTTCCCCTCACTCTACTTATGCTGAAGTAAATACTACGTACAAAAAACATGAATTACGTGCTGTATGGATCGCATCAGTTCTGAATATTGATTGGCCCACAAAAACTGGCTTACCTATTGAAAAGCAGAAACAAGAATTTATAAGATTATTAGACGATGTAAAAAGCACTGGTATGAATGCAGTTGTTGTACAAATTAAACCAACAGCTGATGCTTTCTATCCCTCAAATTACGGCCCTTGGTCTGAATACATTACGGGTACACAAGGAAAAGACCCCGGATACGATCCACTTGCATTTATGATTGAAGAAGCACACAAAAGAAATATAGAATTCCACGCATGGATTAATCCATACCGAATAACGATGAATCACACTGATATAAATCGATTATCAAATAATCACCCTGCAAGGCAACACCCCAATTGGGTTGTACCTTATGGCGGAAAGTTATATTACAATCCCGGTATTCCAGAAGTGAAAAAATTTATAACAGAAGGTGCTTTAGAAATCGTACAAAATTACGATATTGATGCGCTGCATATGGATGATTATTTTTACCCATATAAAGTAGCCGGTGAAGAATTTCCAGATCAGAAAACATACGAAACATATAATAACGGTAAATTTACAAATATAGAAGATTGGCGACGTAACAATGTAAATGAACTTGTAAAAGATTTAAATACTGCTATAAAACAAGAAAAATCATACGTAAAGTTTGGCATTAGTCCGTTCGGTGTATGGCGAAATATAGCGGACGATCCGACTGGCTCTAACACAACCGCAGGCCAAAGAAACTATGATGACCTTTATGCTGACACACGTGAGTGGATACAAAAAGGATATATTGACTACATTACACCGCAAATATATTGGAATATAGGTTTCACCCCAGCTGCATATGACATATTAGTAGATTGGTGGGTTAAAGAAACAAATAACAAACCGATTCACCTATACATCGGTCAAGCGGCCTATAAAATTAATAATAACTCCGTCTCTGCTTGGTCTGATCCAGAAGAATATCCAAGACAAATTACATTAAACCGGCTATATCCTGAAATAAAAGGTAGTATGCATTTTAGCTTAAAAGATATTAATAACAATCCACTTGGAGTTAAAGATAGACTCTCAAAAGACATATATATACATCCTGCATTAATCCCGCCTATGCCTTGGATTGATCATGATCCACCAAAACAACCGACATTAAAAGGTGCCATTCCAAGAAATGAAGGTATTGCAATCGGTATCATTGATAATAGAGATAATGATTCTGCTTATTACGCTATTTACCGCGCGAATGGGCAAAATGAAGTGGATATACAAAATCCTAAAAATTTACTTACTACTGTAAGAAAAACAAAACTTGGAGAAATTTATGTAGATAAAACCGTTATTTCTGGAGAAATGTATACGTATGTCGTAACTGCAGTTGATCGATTGCATAATGAAAGTGTGGCTTCTAGTCATACTACCGTTAGAGCAAAATAAAATCTCATAACAAAAAGCGCCTTAAAGCTGTGATACTTAGCTTTTAAGGCGCTTTTTGTTATTTATTCTTAAACTTCTCAGTCGCTGCTCTCATCTTCACATTTAAATCATGATCAATTGAGTCGCGAATATCTCGCTCTACTACTTCCATTTCTTTTTTGAAATTTTCCAAGTAGATTTTCAATTCTTCTTCCTTCTCTGGTCTTTGTGAAGGTGGTAATTGTACTACCAACGATAACATGGCCGTTAAATCTTTCATTAAGAACGTTTCAAGTTTATGTTGTTGTTCAAACATGCGTTGCTCTTGATAGTACGGAAGTGCATTTAATACTGAAATTGTAATATCATCAACCGTTCTTTGTAATGAAGGATTTATTGAGCGTTTATACGCTTGAATTGTATTTAATGCGTCTGGATAACGGTCATAAAAATACAATTTATAAAATGATAAGTCTGTCGGTTTTACAGTTTGCTGCGTTTCTTGTCTTAAGAAATCTTTCACTTTCATCGCAGCCACATCGATATCTTCACTTGTAAGCTTTTTCGTAGTTTTTGCCATTACATGCACTTTTTTCTGCTTTTCTTTCGGTAACATCGAGAAGACTTGTTCTCTCGTACGTTGACCTGATGCACAGAATAGAGTATTTAGTATATTTTGTTCTTTCTTTCCTTCGGTGCGAATCCAGCGATAAAACAGTGGGTGTTGTGTAAATTCTTGTAGAAACGGTATTGATTTGTTTGATAACTTATCTAAAGAATCTTGCGCTTTTTTATATGGCTTCGTCCATGAAAAATACAGTTTCCGTCCGAAATATACGACTAAAACAACGACAGTAAATGCTATTAAAAGCAATGTACCGAGTAGTAATAGTACTGTTTGAATGAAACTCATTTGTTCACCTCCTCTAATAATCCGTTATTTCCTTGGACGCTGAATGAGTTTCTGCTTCATCTCATCATTAAATGTGTCTAGTTCAATAACAAACTTCTTACTTGACTCAATAATACGTTCTGACGATTTTTCAGATGCCTCAATTGCAGCGAACACATTTTGGAATGATTCGCGTAATTTATCCATGCTAATAGCAGGATTCTCAAGCAATTTCGTCGTTTCTTCTGTATTTTGTTTTAACGCTTGAGAATTACTTAACACCATCGATTCAATTGCTTCATTCGTCGCATTTACGGCATCAATTGTTTTACGTTGATTCGTTAATGCTAGCTGAATAGCAGCTGAAACTGTTACAACGTTTTGCGTCATCGTAATCGCATTACGTATTGCCTCTGTTAATTTTTCATTGTTTTTCTTAATGATGTCTACAGAAGCTATAGATTGTAATAATACACTTTTCGCTTGCTGCATATTACGTGTACGTACAAGTATCTTTTCTAATGCATCGTTAATTAACGGAATATCCCTTTGACGCTCTGGGTTTTGTTTTTCAGCTTCAAGCATGCCAGCAAGCTTTTTCCCTAAGTATACTTGTTTATCAAGAGCATGAATTTTATCGTGCGATTGTTCTTTTAACATTTCAAGACCAACTGTATCCTCTTGTAGGTTATCACGACCAATTAGGAGGGATCTAATAATTTCCTCGATTTGTTTATCTATAGATTGGTATTTATGCACGTATGTTTCAAGTGGATTTTTCTTGAATACTTTAAACATTATTTTCTTCATACCACTTGCTTTAAGTGAATTGGGATCAAGCTCTGATACCACTTTTCGTAATTCTAACAATGTATTTGGAATTTCTTCATTTTTCCCATTCATCATCGCTGTTACAGGGCGTTTTAAAGCTGATAACGTTTGTCCTGCTGCTTGTTGCTCTTTATCCCCTAAATCTCCTAGCTGAGACAATACTTTTGATAAATCTGTATTTTGCTCGCTATTTAACTTTTGTACATAAAGATCAGCTTCTTTATTTAGTTCCTCTAATTCTGCATCTTTTATAACTGTATCAACTACTACTTCTACATTATTATCTTTCACAATGGATACAGGTTCTTTTTTCTCGAGTTCAGTCAACAAAATCGCTCCTTTATTTATATGTGCGAATTCATATGCACTATATTTCATCAATTATATCGTATTTCATATACATTCTGCCTGCTTGAAATCGATTTTTTAGAAATGTCTGTTTATGCAGTCATTCCCTGTTTCTTACTATAAGTATACCTGTAATCAACATAATTTTCCTCAGACTTAAGACCTAGAGAACTACATGCTGAAGGCGGATTCTTCATATATTTCCTAAATAATTTACGTTCTTTCAATCGTGCTACACTCAATCTTTTGACATTCACCCTTTTTCAATGTGATAATTCTATTACGCTCACTTTTATTTATTTTTGCGAGCTACAAATGCTCCCTTTTGAAACGCTAATAACACCGTTTCAAACGTATCATCTTCTTCAATCATTTTTATAAACTCACCTAATTCACTCGCATGAGAAGTTGCATTATCAACAACAAGAAAACCTTTTGGTTGTAACATACGTTTTATATGCTCAAACCACCACATGTATTGCGTACGCTCTGAATCTAGGAAAATAAAATCAAATGAATGATTTAATTGCGAATCTAAAAATGCCCCGGCTTCTTGATTATGAATATCGATTCTTTGTAACAGGTTTGCCTTTTCAAAATTGACAAGTGCCTCTCCAACTCGTTCTGAAGAAAGCTCTACAGTCGTTACATTTCCATTCGTTTCTTCTACCGCATTAGCTAACCACAATGTAGAATAACCATTAGAAGTTCCAATTTCTAAGATGTTTTTTGCATTACACCCTTTTACTAAAATTGATAAAAATTGCCCCATCTCACGAGAAACATTCCGTAATTTTTCTTCCCTTGTTTTTTTATTTCGATCATGCTCTTCTCCATATTGTTCAAGTTGCAATAATAATGAATCTACTGTATCCATTCTTTTCATCGCCTTTCCAAGCAATATGATGAAAAAGCTCTTGCTGCCCGTCTACTTTTTATTATATGCGAAACAAAAACCTTTTTCCTGTTATATGACAAAGATTTATAATTTTTTATAGCATATTGTTTCGTTTTTTGGTAAAGTTAATTTCTACGTGCAATTATTCCATTCATATTATTTCATATTAAAATTGCAGTTATTAAATTATATAAACCCCATTTAAATGAATCGGTATTTCAAATTCAATTAAGCGCCCTTTTCGGACGCATTTTCTTTGTTTATATATTTCCAGAAGAAAGGATGCTTACAAATGAACGTGATTAGCTTAGATGCTGCTCGAAAACGAAAGCAGCATAAAAAATTAATGATTACTATACCGATTATTACACGTATTTATGAAGAAGACGGGGAAATTAAATTTGAGGTAGCTGGCGAAAAAGATGTACCTCTTGAAATGTTAGAAAAATAATAAAAAACGCATTTCTGAAGAAATGCGCTTTTTTATATTTTTACATTTAAATGCATAAGTTTTTCAGGATTAACCATCATATAAATATTTGAAATTTTCTCATCCTCAAATGCAAACGAAAGAACATACGTTACTTTATTATTTATTGTAACTATAACTCCTGGCATACCATTTACCATTTTGAAATCAACAGTGTACTCTTCTGTCAATCGTTGTGCAATCCCAAAGAACAAGCGCATAATTCGATCCGCAGAATAAATCGGATTAATCGCAGTCGTAACTTTACCACCACCATCAGCTTTGAGTATAGCATCTGTTTTTAATACTTCTAACATACCTTCCTCATCCCCACACTGTAATGATGATACAAACTTTTCAACATAAGAAGCCATTTTCTCCGTGCTTAATTTTGATTGCTTCGGTTTCTCCAAAATGCTTTTTCGTGCACGTTGAAAGATCTTCCTGCAGTTCACACTACTCTTATCAACAATTGAAGCTATTTCTTCGTATTCATAACTGAAAACCTCTCTTAATATGAAAACAATCCTTTCTACCTCAGATAGTTGTTGTAAAAGTAATAAATATGCGGTGGAAAGGGATTCTTTCATTATAAATGACTTTGATGGCTCATCACTCTCTTCTACAAGTGGCTCTGGTAACCACATCCCTACATACACGTTACGTTTATGCGCTACCGATCGTAATTTATCAATTGAACGATTTGTCGCCATCTTACATAAATATGCTTTCATATTTTCTATAGATTGAGGATCTTCTATATTATTTAGCGAGATAAATAATATAGAAGATCCTCAGCATCCATAACGCTCCCAAGAATTCTGTATGCTAACGAAAATAATAATGGTTGATACGCTTCATATAACTGCTCCGTTTCCATGATGAACTACCTCACTTTCATATTGCTTTAAAATGTGTAACGCTGCACGTTTCCCGCTTGCTACCGCAGCATCAGCTAATATTTCATCATGCCCTGCCCAATCTCCTGCAACATAAATACCTGGCATTTCAGGTATATTTGGGCCCGGTTTTTCAACACGGTCAATATGAGGAAAATCATGTACTACTGTTATTTTCGGTAAATATTGCTGTGCAACAACTTCTCTTTTCCAATTTGGATGTAACAACTCCATCGTACTTTCCAACTGTTCTTTATCTTCATGAATATGATTCATCGCTAGCACAGGATTATGGTACTTAATTAGACTCACTGCAATTGATCCATCTTCACTTAATTTAGCTGCTCTCGATTGATTTGTGAAAAATATAGGTTGATCTAATCCTAATACAAATTGATGTGTAGGATTGGGTAATTGTCTCAAGCCAATATCTAATGCAGCAACAGTAACCGGTACCGATTGTTCACTCCACCTATGCAAACTTGTTCCTTCTGCACCTTTTATTATTTTACAAGCTTCTTTCGGCGGAGTCGTCACGATGACTGTACCTACTTCAAAAACCTCATCATCAACACAATGTATTCTTTGTTTATCTTCGTAATGCTCTATTTCCAAAACATGCTTTTTAGCCAAAAATTGCACGCCAGCATCGTTCGCTATAGCTCTTAATTTTGTTATTATCGTTTCCCAACCACCATCTACATAAAGCACTCCTTCTTTTATAGAAAGCTGTATTTGCTTTAGTACAGATGATGCTAATTGTATTGTAGGAGCAAACGTATATGTTGTCGTCCGGCATAGCACATAAAAGATATTGCGAACCATTGGATCTTTTATTTCATTTTCTGCCCATGTAGTTAGACTCATTTTTGGAATTTCTCCTACATCTAAATTTCCTAAACGAATCATAAGACGTGAGAATTGTACTTTTGCAGACCACGAAAGTAGTGGTGTTGATAAAATTGAGCGAAAATCTGTTGGGATGGTGAATATATCCCCTTTCCATATTCCATGTGCTTTTGTAGATGGTATTCCACCTGGAAGATTCATACCGAGCTCATTAAAAGTTATAAACGCTGCCCCGCCTCTATATAAAGCATGTGCACCAAGATTCATGCAGATTCCATTTTTATTTATAGTCATCCCTCGGCCACCGAATTGACTCGACTTTTCTAATACAATCACTTTCCTTCCAGCTTTCGCTAAATATATAGATGCTGTTAATCCAGCAAGCCCACCGCCAACAATTGCTATATCAAATGTATTCATAATAAAATCCCTCCTTATCGTTCTACATACAAGACGAACGATTAAGGAGGGATGTGACATAAAAATAAATTTTTATTATCCTACTTTATTTCATTACTTTTTAATTCGGTCATATTGCATACGAAATAACTCAATTGCAAATGGAATATCCTCTTCACTCTTTATATAATAACTGATCCATCCTGATTCAGGTAATACGTGATGTGGTTTTACCAATCCCTGCTTCACTAATTCATCTCGCTTTAACTTCGGAAATGGTAAATCAGCTAATTTATCACCACCATGAAGATGGCCAAGTTCTTTCTTGCCATAATTTATTTCAATACCACCAAATCGATGCGTTTTTTCAGAAACACCCGCCCAGCTGAGTACTTCATTTCTAATCATTTCACTAAATGACATGAACATTCACTCCTTATAAATGATTGATGTAATTTTAAGTTAACATTTTCATTACTTTTTTCCATCAATCCAAAGTATGAATGGGAATACGAATATAGTTTAATCTTAATACCTTATTCTTTATGGAATAAGTGAATTTATTAAGTTATCGACAACAGCACAAAACAAAGACTAGACACATATCCTAATTTTGTAACCTAACTTACCTATAGAAAGGCGGGTAATACAATTGACTGCCAACATCGACTATACCTCCCCCTCAACTAATTTTACTTATGATGTAAATAAAAGTAATTTTTTTCAGAAAGATGCCCAAAATTATATAAATGTACTTGGCATTAAACAATTAAATACTTTAGAAAATACTTCTTTATTAGATATTTATTTAAGTACAGGAAATGTTGTAGAACCACATATTCATCAAAATGCAGCTGAACTTGTTTATTGTATTTCAGGGTCTGCTGTTGTTTCTTTACTTAATCCATTTACGAATCAAATATTAAACTTACCGATAAAACCGGGGCAAGTTGCCAACATTCCACAAGCGTGGTGGCATTATGAAATTGCTACAGCAGATAATACTCATTTATTAGCTATTTTCAATGCCCCAGCGCCAGAAGTTATTTTCGGTTCTGACATTTTAAGATTAACTCCGGCTCATATGATGGCCCATACTTACTGCCTCAATGAACAACAATGGAAACAAGCGATTTCTCCTATTCAATCAACTACTGTAATTGGTCCTCCGGCAAACTGCAATCAAAACCGTGAAATGAAAAATTATCCAATCCCCCCCCTTACTCAACAGCCTAATCCCTATCGCCAAGATTCTTATTACTTTCCTCTGTACTGGGGTTATTAATTTGTAAATTTTCAAAATAATCATCATTTATCTCCTAGGAAAATACCGAGGAGATTTTTTATTGTATCTTCTCTTCCTATTAATAATAGTAACAATTGATAGTATACATACATATAATATTTATATATTAAATTGGAGGTGATAGTACTATGAGTAATTATAACTATCGAAAAAACTACTCTTATAATAAAAATAGTAGCTCTTCAGCATCCTCTCAATCTTCCAATTCCCAATCTTCCAATTCCCAATCGCAAAGAGACTTAACTCAGCAAGGCTATGTAAAGAAAAAAGGATGTAACTGTAATAAAAATAAATAGTTTATTTTATGGATGAATTCTTTTGTAAAAGAATTCATCTTTTTTTGCTGACCGGAATTTTTTTATGTTACATAACTTATTCCTTAAATAGGAAAGGATAAATTATACTTTTTATACGAACTTAACAAAGAGTGATTATTCAATTGATTTATTACCTATTCCCCCAAAAAATATAGTCCTTCCTAAATTTAGGAAGGACTATATACAAACCTCTGTTTAATTTCCTACTAAACGTTGTAACAAATTAAACGATATTAATACCTGCACTTACAAATCCAGCAACTGCAGCTATTGGACTTGCTGCTGTTAATGAAACATATAACAGTATTTTATCCCCAGCCGCTACTGGAATAGCTTCAGCTATGATTCCTGATGCTGTAGAACCAATCGCTATTGCGGCAAATGCTGGTGTTAATAATAGAGGTGCGCCTTGTACTGTAAACGTATTGCTTGCTGCAGGTGCAGTTAATATTTGTATCTGCACTTGAACTGGTGATAGTGGAGCTAATGCAGCTGTTGCACTAAAGAAACCTGCTAATGACGTAATAGTTCCTGCGCGCGGTGCTACAAATGCATAATCACCTACACCTAATGCTAATGTGATACTTGTTCCACCAGTTAAAGCTACACCAGGCTGACTAAATCCAAATCCAAGAAGAGTTCCTGTATTAGCTATTAACGCGTTAACTAACGCAGATGGAGTTGTACCTGAAGCAAATGGAATAATAGCTCCGCCACCAGTTGCACCTGTTGCTCCTGTTAAACCTGTTGCTCCTGTTGGGCCTGTTGCTCCTGTTGCTCCTGTTG
>NZ_JAKUFQ010000121.1:0-14706 GCF_022663475.1 Bacillus cereus group sp. BfR-BA-01382 | reverse complement strand
ACTTATTTCTCTTACATAGTCTTCATGACTTTTCCTAATATTACCTGCACAAAAAGAACATCTCGCTCCTAATGAAATGAAATCATTTGGTCGAATATCATATTCCCTTCCACACATATTATGCTTTACCGTTAGAGGGGTTTTACTATTCTTATACTCTCCTAAAACCTCATACTCATCACCTACTAAATTTTTTATCTCTTCTTTAAATGATTTTGTTGTCTTTTTTATTTTTCCATAACAATTTGGACATCGTTTACTTTTTAAAAATACCCGTGGCTGTACATCCCATTCATAGTCACAAGCATCATGTCTCATACGAATTAATTCACTTGACGTCTTATAAACACCTAATACAGTGTATTCGTTCCCTCTTTTTTCTTTCACTTCTTTCAGAAAATCTTCATGCGTTTTTTGATAACCTCTTGGCATTTTCATCCCCCCTTTCTTATCATGTATCAATAGATACAACTATTTTATATATGCTATGTATTCTATGTTTTTTATCCAAAAGAAAAAACGCACCTGGAAAATATCCAAGTACGTTTTTTGGCTTGTTCTTTGCTTATTTGAATGCACTGTAGAAAACAATGTACCCTGTCTTTCGACATATTTTATAAGGGATTAGACTATATCTTATACCTCAGCTTTACCTGTTTGGCATGTTGGCACTTCGGAGGAAGGGTTTTCACCTTCTTTCTCCTACTCTACTAACTCTATACTGTATATAGGTTTTCGATAGTCGTTACACTTTTTTATTATAAACATATACAAATAATGCATTTATAATAACTTAGCACGGTATTATCAAGCTATCTACATCTCTGTAGACCTTAGAGTCTCTTACGAAGCGTATTCGCCTATGGTCATTTCTCTTTTTGAGAGAAAGGCTTGTAATTGTCATACAAGCAGTCTTAGTTAACTTCTACCGTTAGCATGATTGCATCATCACACACCCTGCATTTACAGGTTCACCAACTGTTTCCTTACGCCATTTCGGACGTAGGGGACTTTTCTTTTCAGATAATCCTACGATGATTGTAACCGCACCTAAACCAGCGGCCGCAATACCACTCCAAATTAAGCCTGTTAACGCTTGAGAACGAGCTTGTGGGTTACCCGCAGATGCACCAAGTTTCATGAATTGGAAAATGAAGAACATAATCATTGAAACTGCACCGATACCAGAGATACCAACGATAAAGTTACGGTATTTTTCGATGAATTTAGTCCAAGCAGAACCACTGTTTCCACCCGAATTAATATCTCCACCTTTAAATTCCAATTTACCGTTTGAATCAATTTCCAGTTTAACGTCGCCGACTTGTCCGTCAGCATGTGCTTGCATCACAGGTAGTCCAAAGCCCATCATCATCACAAGAGTTAAGAAGAAAGCCATAATTCCGTTTTTCACGGAAAGGTGTTTTCTTTCGATAGCTTCTGTCATGGCGATGCACCTCCTACTATTCTGTTTTTAGTCAAAATATTTTTGACTTTTTTTATTTTTTATAGTCAACAGCTTTAATGTTGATTATGTTATATAGTAGTATTTATCTCTCAATTTAATAACTAAAAATGAAGAAAATATGTCGTACCCCCTGTTCTACCCCCTAATAAAGGTTTTAGTAGCTACAAACTCCGTCATATTCTCATTTATAAGCATGTCATATAACAAATCATTCATCTTTTTCGCCACAATTCCCTTCATCCCTCGTGCTCCTAAACCTTTATGTAAAGCTTCTGTAGCAATATATTCAATCGCTTCATCTGTAAAACGCAAATCTTTTTGTTCTTCTTTGAATAGCTTTATATATTCAGGAATAATAGCCCCATTAGGCTTCACTAAGATATCCATTAAGTTTTCTTTCGTTAATGGGTTTAGTGTAAGTATTAGGGGAATACGACCAATGAATTCAGGAATCATTCCAAACTGTATTAAGTCCTCAATCCTTATAGGACTCATTTTAGAATCATCCTTACTTGTCTCTACTGTATCTGCATTCATAAATCCAATCGTTTTTCTATTCTTATTTATTCTTTTATCAACTATCTCTTTTAGTCCATCAAAAGCTCCTCCAAATATAAATAGAATATTAGAAGTGTTAATGGTCACAGTTGTTCGTTTAATAGATTGTCTATTTTGCTCGATTGTAAAGTTTGTACCCTCAATCATTTTTAATAGAGCCTGTTGAACACCTTCTCCTTGCGGGTCTTTTGTACTTGTATTCGATGTACGTTTTGCTATTTTATCAACTTCATCAATAAATACAATGCCCTGTTCAGCAGAAGCAACATCTCCATTTGCTTGTTGTATTAAAGATGATAGAATACTATCTACATCTTTTCCGCTATATCCTGTTTCTGTAATCGTAGTAGCATCTACAATTGTCATAGGAATATTAATGATTTTTGAAATCGTCTCTACTAAATGTGTTTTTCCACAACCACTCTCACCAATTAGTAATATGTTATTTTTAGGAATTCTTGTTTTTACTTTGCTATGAATTCGTTTGTAATGATTATAAATTTCGACTGTCAAAACCTTCTTTGCATCGTCTTGTCCAATTACATCTCTATCCAATTTATTTTTTATTTCATGTGGTCGTAAAGGACGTGAATACATCAGAGATGCTTCTTTTTTATTTGCATTCCCCTTATTATTTTCATCTGTTTTCCCATGAAAATGTTCGTAAGCAATTCGTGAACAATTCTTACAAAGTCCAACACCTTCATGTATAGCAGGTAAGAAATTCTTTTTTTCAAAACCACAAAATGAACATTTTTTCTCCATATACGCATCCCTCCTTGTAAAATGAATTACTTCATTATACGAATATATTTTTACTATAGTAAACAAAATAAATGTTCTATCTCTTTCAATACAACAATTCATGAAAAATAAAAACAGCACATCAAAATGTACTGTTTCGAAATTTCATCATATAATATTTGCGAACCTACTTAATGCATTGATTCTTAAGTGCAGTTCTTGTTCTTTTGGTGTAATAGACTTTAAATTGCTTCTCAATTCCTTTGCGAAAGATAATACTTCCATTTTGTTCATCCTATATATTTGACCTATATCATCCAATAAATAGGTGAAATCCTCTTCTAACACGTTCAGTTCTTTGATTTCAACTAAGACTCGAACAAACATTGTATGTACAACCAGTTCTCTTTCTTGAAGCACAACATCTGTAGAACGAAAATGCTCTTGTAGTACCTGATGTTCAGGATAATGAATCAGCAAATACTCAAGGAAGAATGTCTCAGCTTCTCTACATAAGGAATATGTATATTCATCCGAAATAGCCTTATCTAATGTCTTTACTTCTGCTTCCCACATATGAATATCTTTTGAAGAACTCATTCCCAATAATAATTTCCAAATTAATTCTTTCATTCGCTTGTTTTCTTCTTTGAAAAATAAAGAGTTTTCTTTATGTAATGTATTCATGATAGCATCACTCCCCCTTCTGTATACCTCATTATAGTAAGGGTTAATAGATTTTATCATTTGGTTCTGTCATACTATCAGCCTATGTCTATTCATAATAAAAAGCCATACCACGTTGATATGACCTATACTAATGCATATACGAACTCTGTTTCTTCTGCACTGCACTCTTCTATTCTTACTGATTGAAACATCAACATGTTTTCTCTTACCAAGAATATTAGAAATACATTTCCATACTTTGAAAAGGATGAAAATATAATCGTGTTTAATTCTTCAGCTATATCATGTTGAATGTCCACTCTTCCAAATTCGTGTTTCACTCGTTGTAAATCCATATGGACATTACGAGATTTCACAAATAAAGTTTCTTTAAATGAATCCCATCGTTTTGTCTTGTGAACCAACTCATTTATATGGATAGATTCCCCTTGTAGAGTAACATGCATACTTTTTACCTGATTCTCAATTAGAATTGTCATCATCATTCTCTCCTTTTAAAAGTTATCTTCATAACTCGACTAAACTAATGCATACACCTGTTTATAAAAATCTGTTTTAATTTCATTAAATGTTAATTCATTACTGTTAATCTGATACCAAACTTCAACATGACCATACTTGCTGTAATAGAAAAGTCCTAATTTATCTGCGTTTCTATCAGAATCTGTTATAATTTCAAAGTCCATCGTTTCCCTATGAAGTCGCTGAAATGTTTTAAACAAACGTTTGATTAATACTTGTATATGCTCATAAAAGACACACCAATCATAGCCCTTACAAACAATATCCATCATAGAAAAAGACTTTTTACATACTTCTTTTTTTAGTTGCTGTACCTTTTTCTCAATTAAATAATTACTCATGCCACCTATCTCCTTTTTAATTAAAACGTAAGTTCACCTGTTTATATATTCCATGTATTATAGTTGTTTTTAAGCTGTTTCATAAAAGAGCAAATAAAAAACGCAAGGATTTCTCCTTACGCTTCTACTTTATGATTTGTTCTTTGCTTTGATTTTTTATATGCTTTTGGATTCGATGTTTTAGGGTTTTTTAGCAATCTATCCATTTGCTTCTTTAATGGAGGCACTTCGTTTTTTAAAACGTCCCACACTAAATCTAAATCAATCGCATGATACACATGAATAAGTACATTTCTAAACTTAACCCACGCCCACCAAGAAATATCTTTATGTTTTTGTTGATATTCTTTTGGAATACGATTCATTGCTTCACCAATAATCTCTAAACTTCTGATAACTGCTTTCATTGTCTTCTTATCATTTTTAAATTCCTCAAATGACATACCTTCTACAAATTCCTCTGCATCCTTTGCTTCTGTTAAAATACCTTCAAATATTATCCTGTAATCCTTTAACATATTTAACATCCTTTCTCATATAAGGAAAAATCTCTGGCTTCACGTTCTCTTCCGATACCAAATCTACCTCTTTTAAAAATAGTTCCTCTGCAAATTGTTCTAATCCCATAAAACGCTTAAAAGTCTTTTTACCTTCTTTAAATCGTACAACCATATCTATATCACTATCTTCTCGTGCTTCATTTCTCGCATGAGAACCAAATATTCCAATTGACTCTACCTCAAATTCTTTTAATGTTGAAATATTTTCTTCTAACTTGTTTAGTATCATTTCACTTGTTAACATTTGTTTTTCCACCTAACTATTTTCATTTGTTAACTATAGTTATATCTCAACCAGGTATAAAAAAAAAGAGGCAATAAATCACCTCTTCAAATTTAAGCAACTACAAGAGCAGTAGTAGTTGTATTGCTGTGCATTGCTTCATTAAAAATAACATTTTCTAAGAAAACACCATCTGTATGTTTTTTGCCCCCATCAAAACAGAAAACATATACGCCATTTTCAAATACTCTAAACATTACATCTAATGATGTTGCATCGCCTTTTAATAACTTGTAATTCATTTTATTTAATTCTTTCATTTCTTCACTTAATTCAATCTCTACTACTTCAATTTCATTAAAATCATCGGCCGTATGATTTTGAATTTCCGTAACTTGATTTTGTTTTAAATGAATAGATGTATTAAATTTCGCATCAAAGTTAAATACTGTCAGTGTTCCATTTTCAAAGTTTTTGAATGCAACATCTGAATCATTTGTTTTTACTAATGCATAACCTTCACTTTTTAAAAATGCTTTTCTTTTTAAATTAACAAATTGTGCCTTTACATCATATTTTTCAAATGCATAATAACCAACTGCAACAATTGTAACAAAAACAATATTTACCAACCCAAAAGTCTTAACCATATATAAACCAAATACGCCTAATGCAAGTTTAAAAGCATTCTTTTTTGTAACGAATCTTTTTAATCGACTTGTAATACCAAACTTTTTAATCGCTTTATACATACCATAACCAATTATTCCACCAACTAAAGCACCTTCAATACCTACCCAAGATAATAATCCTAATAAAATTAACGCACCTAAAATTTGTTTTACTTTACGAACCTTTTTGAACATACCTAACATAATAAATAACGCTCCCTTTTAAATTAAATTTTGTCAAACACCTGTTTTATAAAATATCCATATATTCTATGTAATTTATATAGAATTTAGTCATTACTTCGACATTAAAATTCCGTATCATTTGCCATTGTTCTTGCTTCATTTCGATTTCCTGTTTCGTGAATTACATGCCAATCACAAGACATCTTTCTCACACCAGTTTCAATTTCCTCTCGTAGTGAATGTTCTCTCACATTAGAAAGACAAAATAAAAATGGGATTTTCTCGCCAATAACAATACCTTCATATACTCGATATACTAATTTATTCTCAGCCTCTTTATTCATCCTCCTTAACACCCCTTACTCATCATTGTTTTCACACGACTATATAAAAAAATACCAATACCTACCCAAGAAACATATCCAATACTACAAATTACAAATTGTAGAAATTCACTATCTATCATCCGTGCAACATTTGAAATTCTATCGCTAATAATTACATAACTCATTAATAAAAAAATAATTGTTAAACTCCTGTTACGCACTATCCTATCCCCTTTAAAAGTTATTTTTTTAAATACCTGTTTTTTATAATCCCTATATTATAGATAAGCTTCATAGAAAATATTTGTAAAAACACTTTTCATTTCAAAATGAATGATGTATACTTTTCTTTGACAATAGTCAAAATAAATAAAGTTATTATTTATAGTCAAAATAAATATTATATAAAGGTATATATATAAAAGGTATTCAAACTGAATTTATTTTAAGGAGATGTTTTTAATGAAAAAACAAACGAAACATATGTTAAATCGTTGCAAATCTATTTATCTATTCATTCGCAAGGAAGGCAGTGTAACTACAAAAAAATTGCAAGATGAATTTGGAGTATGCCAACGCACGATTCAACGAGACATGTTAGTCCTTCAACATAACGATCTGGTTTCTCACGATAATCGAGGAAATTGGAAAATCACAGATAGAAAAGTAAAAGTTGCCTAATTCATATTTCGCAACTTTTCTTTTTAACATTGTATTTAAAGAGTTTTAGAAAGGACGAAAAATCGTATGGTTCAAGAATTGGAAAAGAAATTGAAAGAAATTTTATTCTGCAAGAAATGTCTAAAAGAAACAATATCCTTATGGAGTCATGAAACTATCGAATATGTAAAAGAAGATAAGCAATTTATGTATTTTGCTATTTCCTCAGAAAACAAACCTTCTGTTTTCTATCGAGTGGATGACGATATGGATACGTTTAAATTAGAAAATGGTGAATGGAAATATATCTCCACCATCTAATTTGCAATAAATAAGAATTTATGGGGAGTTGATTCATTATGGTGATGTTTGTTCTACATATGGATGATACTCCCTTTTTTAACTTTAATATTGATTGTCAACAGTTTAAAAAAGGTGAAGTCATTACAAATGCTCATTTAGATGGTTCATATATAGTCGTCCATTGCGACCCTGCAACCGTCACAGTAAAACCTGGTTCATAAGTGATGTATACAGAAAAACAATATATCTAAAAAGTGAGGAATTATAGATGGAGATTTATAAAGTTGCTGAAGTGGATATGTATGGTTGCGAGACAAAACCACAATTCTTTCAATTATGGAATAACGCTGAAGAAGAGTTCGATAAACGCATGAAAGAATTGCAAGAAAAATTAGATGTTGCAAAATCCGATGATGAATTAATGTATGGTTCACATCCCGTTCATATCAGAACAAAAAAGGATGAGATTCTGAATCACCCTCCTGCTCTAAAAGAAGGGGTAATTAATTATTGGTTTTCTTGTAAGGGTGATTGGGACATGGCTTATATAACAGTTGTCATTGAGCCAATTCAAGTTTCATAACAAAGACATGTATGTAATAGCTTTAAATTCTTTAAATAAGGAGTGACTTATGATGTCAAGGATTCATATAAACGTTACAGAAGGTGATTTCATTTTTGCTGAATGGAAAGATGAAGACTGGAAACGGTTCAAAAAGAAAGTTCATGAACTAAGAGTAAATGGTTATCGAAAAGTAAATGAATTTAATGATTTTCTTAATTCTTATCAAGTTTACAGAAAAGGGAAATCGAAAAAACGAGTTACTGTAACAATGATGCGTGTGTAATATTTAGGTAAATGAAAAGGAGGATTACTAATGAAAGTAATATACGAAGAAGAAGAATTAAAAGTATTAACAATTGACTTCTCTAACTCATCTTTGAAACTCGACAAAGGAGAAGGATATTTTGTATGGGTTCGATTTGATGAGGTCATATGTACAGAGGTTCAATTAACAGAGTAATTTTGGATTTAGATACAAGTAAATGATTTACCGTCATTTGTAGAAAAACAATAAATAATTTAAGAAAGGAAAATTTACTATGAAAAATATTACAAATGGAAAATTCACTTGCACCTGCACAAAATGCGGAAAGGACAATGTAGTAATGCGTATTTCTCATGTTACTACCAGTAAGTATGGTGAACCTGAAACCCTTACGAAATTAAAGTTGTGCTGTACGAATAATGATTGCAAAGCAGAGTGGGAAGAACTTTATTAAGTAGCTTATAGAGGTGAAAATAAATTGTTAGAAAAACATGACATGATTTTAGGTGCAATAGCTTGTGTTTTAATTGTTTTACTTGCTATAGGTTTAGGTATAGATAGTTATAACAGTCCAAAACAAGTATATAAAATTGAGTATATTGATATTAACAATCAAAAACAAATCATATACGCAGATACATATAGGACAGACGATGGTTACATTACCTATAAAGAAGTTAATCATTCAGAATATAAGACAATCAGTGGTCGTATTGAAATAGAACCCTACAAACGTTTGACTTATAAGGAAATGGAAAAACATGAATTCCCCAAAAATAAGTAAATACAATATTTACGATAAAAGAAAATGAAGTGAGGAATTATTTTGAGAGAGAAAAAATTTCGTTATACATTCAAGCATATTGCTACAGATAATATTGAAAGAAAAATATATACGTTAAGTCAATTGGAAACACGGAACGCATCTGAATTATCACCTTGTTTCAACTCTGAATTTGGTTATGAGCTTATAGGAAGAGATGAATTCACAGGGCTTAAAGATAAACTTGGTAATGATATATATGAAGAAGATTTAATTGAACGACATGATGGACAAATAAGACGTGTATACTGGCATGATAAATTTGCTGATTGGGTTGCTACTGATTTTGGAGATTCGTTATATCTATTTGCAGATGAGAGCGAAGTAGTTGGTACTACACGAGGAACAATGAAAATAGCATATATTCTTAACGAAGATGGGACATCAAATGAGAATTTCATCGTTGAATTAAAAGATTATGAAAAGGGAGATATCATCGAAAACTATGGTGAAAAGTTTGAAGTTGTAAGTGATAATACTTCAACAATCAACATCGTTAGAATTAGTGAAGAAGTAAAATAATTTTTAAAATAAATGTATTATTTTAATATTAGATTTAATTAAAGAAAGAGGAATAAAAATGGAAGTAAAAGAAAGAAAAACATTAGTTGTTGGTGATAAATTGATGGCATTGCATGATGAAAAGTTGTTTGACCATGTTACAAAGGACAAAGTATATCCTGTTATGAAGGTAACTGGTACTGGGTTTTACATCGTGAATGATAATGGAGTTGAGTGTTTTCCTATCGGAGTTCGCTTTAAAATTATTACTGAATAAAAATATTCTTTCGAGGTGAGTGAAATGAAAAATTTATTAAACAAAAAACTTCCACTTAACGGATTGACTATGATTACTATATTTTCAATTATTACTTTGGAAATCATATTTTTTGTGAGCTACTTCAAGTTTATAAAATAGACAGTATTTATGTAAAAAAAAGAGCGTCCTAAAAGGATACTCTTTTTTTACTGTTTACATCGCCATATGATTTACTCTTTCTTCCTGCTTCATATGTTTTGGTTTCATTTTATCTACAAGTTTTTTAAGCTTCTTAAAACAAAATAGTTGCAATACGGAAATCACACCACACATTGCTACATATCCCATATCTCCATTTAAGAAGTTATTGAGAGCATGTAATCCTGTATATGGTATTGATAAAAGAATGTTTGTTGGTAATATTTTTGCTATTTTATATTTCAACATTATCTATTCTCCTTTTCCGCTATTATGCTTGCACACTATTTGTTTTATTTTGAGTAGAAATTACCTTGTACTCAATCACCTCCCACATTCGCATTACTGCTTTTGTAATAGTCCATTCAGGGTTTCCTGCATATTTTAGTATTACGTGCTTTCTCACACTTCCTAAAACATCCTTACCTGCTATACACTGAACTACATACAAATTCCTCATTCAATCAATCTCCTTTTTTTAACTAAGTGTTTGAAACTACCTGTTTTATAGTTGTCCATTTATTATATGCACTTACTATTCTTTCAATAAAAAATAAAAGCAGACAAATTAAAATTGTCTACTTTGTAAAAATTATTCATTTATAATCTCATAAAATACTTTTGCCAGTTTTCTTAATGTCATTTCTTTTTCTGTTCGCATATATTGTTTTTGTGTTAATGAAATTGTCTTACTACTTCCTATATCCATCTGTTTATCTGCATCCGTTAGAGAAATCTGCAATTCATAGATAAATTCCCCTTCACGGACATCCATTCTTTTCGTTAAAAACGCCCTGTATTCTGCTACACATTCTTGTTCTTTGTATAGTTCTATTTCAATCATTGTATTATCACTTAGAAACGGTAGCCATTTACACGCTAACATATCCTCATTTTCCATCGTCATAAATACCCATTTATCATCTCTATTATATTTTTTGATTTTCATGGTCGATTCCCCTTTTATATATTTTAAAAAAACAGGAATGTAACAAACATCCCTGTATATGTGTTTTATCAATATGAAAATACTTCATTCTCATCATTAATTTCACAACCGCATTCCCCACATTTTTTACCATCAGAATATTCATTAGTGATACTCTTCTGATAGTCTCCATCTGCAAAGTCCCATTGAATAGTTTCTCCTTGATGCTCAGTGATAGAAGTCATGCCTTTACCACACGCAGGACAAACGTATTTTCCATCTAACTGTTGTGCTAAGTTATTAGACACAGTAAAGAAAAATCCTAATTCATCTTCTCCCATAATTACTTCACAAATACTGGTCCCATTCAAATGAGGATGTGTTTCATCAATCTTACGTCCCTCTTCTTCTTTAAACGTGACAACAATATCCAATACAGTATCATTTTCTGTTTCTTTATCCTTACCATAAAGTACAGCATCTATTGTACCAAATAAACCTTTATAATCCGAATCCTTTAATGCTACAACTTCCATACCTGATTCTACTTGAGGTAATAATGGATATGCTTTTAATTCAACCTTTGTAAATGTGTTTGTCATAACATGACACTCCTTTTTAATTAAGTTTTGTACTACCTGTTTTCTTTACAACTTCTTATTATATGCTCTGTTTATATATGTAATAAAAAAACAGATGAAAATATCCATCCGTTTTTGAAAGTTTTATTTTAAGTCCTTACACAAATACTTCTTCTCTATAACCTTGTCCACATCAATATCTGGATATGGAATGCGGTTAGTGTTCAGAAATCTATCCAAGATACTTTTATGGATTGGGTCAATTCCTGCATCTTCCATTAGCTTTCCGTACTTAGCTTTTATAACAAGCATTTCCTCATAAACTTTCTTATATTTCTCTGGTATGTTACTTCCTTCATGCTCTCTCTCATATCCTCTTCCATTAATACTATAATCTTTTGATACATTTAATGAGCAATGTTTGTCATCATCGTACTTACTTTGTATTGACAATTCCATATCTCCTACATTTGTATTGACATACAGACCATTTCCCCATGTTCCACCAATTCGAATTCGGAATTTTCCTTCTTTAAACTCTGCTCCATGAATACTATTGAAATATTCATATTGTGTCATACCATGGTAGATTTCACGTTCAATGTCTCTTTTGCAATCCTCAATTTTCGAAGCAATATTTCTCTTCTTTTGGTCTAAGATTTGTGCTTCTTTATCAAGCTCCATTAATTCATTTTCAAGATGTTTCTTTTCTAATTTTTTAGCCTCAATAGTGTTCATTTTTCTTTTCTCCTTTAGAATCAATTTTTAAAAATACCTGTTATTTATATAGCTATATATTATATGCTAACACAAATATTACATCACCTGTTTACGAATTTGAATTATATTATTCGAATAAAATAATTAATACTTCAAAAGAATTGCCTGATAAAAATTACATACGAAATAGGATATTTTTTACATTAGAGGAAGAAAAACAAGTCACTAAGGAAACTTGTAAGATGATTGATGCTAAAAACCAAGCCTAATTGAAAAATATAAAATAAATAAGAAAAAAGACTTGTGAATAATTACAAAAAATCGTGTTGATTAAGGAAAGTATTAAACAAGGAAAAATGTCTACAATTCCTTTTATATCAGTGGATTTCATAGATTTTATTTTTACAATGTATGTAATATCGTAAATTTGATGTTCAATATACCTATTAACATATATTAATTTAGATAAAATATTCATATACAATGAGAATGCCTGTTATTGACGGAATATTAAGTCTTGATTAAGCAAATAAAAAAACTTCTATAAGAATAGAAGTTTTAAGTTGCGTAAAATTAGCTAAATTTCTTAACCAATTCCGCTACATATGTTTCTTCATGATTTTGAATTTCAAGCCATCTACGTCTATTTGTCCGAATCATTTCTACCGATTCTTCAGACTTAGCTTTTTCAATTAAACCTAAAAAGTGTTGATTCTTTTTCACAATCATATACTCTTTCTTAATTGATTCAATTAATTCTGCCAATGCTACTAATGAACCTGCTGAACCTTTATTTATAAATCTTTTTATTTCTTCTTTCTGCATTAACGCACAAACAACAAAAGAAGTATGTTCATCTGTTTTTACAATATCCCTAATATGTTGTTCCCATCCTTTCAAAAACTCATTTACCATTGTTTGTTCATTATTCATCATCATTCTCTCCTCAATTATTGAATTTTTTTAAATACCTAATTTATATAAACTATTGTATAATACTTAGATTGCAGAAGAGATATAACATATCTTCCTTCACATCCATAAAAAAATACGGTACAATTTTTTATAAGAATGTAATAGAAAGGAGCTATTTCATTTGTTTGAAACAGACGTCCTAATCAAAAAAGTAATAGATAAGATTTCTAAAACAACATTATTAGAAAAAATGGAAGACAAAAATCTTGGTGATATTGAGGATATCATTTCTTACATATATAAAGAACATTTTGAAAATAAAGATGCAAAAGAAACATTAATTAAGGTAAAGAAAGATTCCGTAAATCGAACAAAGAGAAGATGGACACAAAATGCTATCAAGGATTATGACAAGAAAGTAAATCGAAAAAACAAAAAGGAACTTCTGGGTGAGTTCGAGCTACTAAACGATTATTATGAGAAGAATGGTAAAGAGCTTTTCTTAAAACAATTCAATAATCATCCAAATCCCGAATCTGTCATTGAAGAACGCAAACAACTTTTACTGGTATGGAGTGAATCTGATGAGAAATCACTTTCCAGCTACCCTTATCTTCATCAAAAAACAAAGAAACAAGTGGAAACAGCTATTTTTACAGATATTACAATGATTGTAGGAATGACATTATTAGAGGAAGAACGGAATTCTTATTCTACCAATATTGTCGTAGAAAGCCCCTTCTCTGCTATTGAGTATCCCATTTTTGGTAATGTAAGAGGTAAGGTAAAAGTAAATGACCATAAAGAAAAAAATACAAATGAATCTGATTTTTATGCTGATGAATACAGCCTATCAGATGGAAATAAATTCGATATTCTTATCAGTAAAGACTATGTTGATGAGTTAAATCATAACGTAAAAGATTTAGACCCTTTCGACTACAAGTTATTCTTAGAAGTGATGAGTCATAGGGATGAAACTTTTACTACACAACGTACAATCATTGTTACAATTGGTGATTTAGTGAAGAAGCTATATACATCTGACGGGAAAAAGAACTACACCGCAGTTTCAGAACGATTGCTCAAGATGGGTAATTTTAGATTTACAAACATGAAAGATGATGGCGAGGTTAACTTAGTTGGTGTGTTTTCAGATGTTAAACTAACGCCTATATCAAACGGTAACGTGGTTGCAAGAATTGTAGTTGCGGATAGTATGTACCAGAACTATATACAACGCCAAACTGTTTTGGTATATAAACAAAAAGTTGATGAATTAAAAGTTGATTTAGCCCATCATCTGGTTTTTGTACTTCAAAAAGAACGAATGATATGCTATCAAACAAGTGGTTCATATAAAATCTCAAGAGATTTAATATATTTTGCAGGAAGTATCCGATTCAAGAAGAGAAGTAAGCCTGAAAATATAAAAGAAATTGAAAAAGCATTTGACGAAATTATAGAGAAACAAATCATTGTAAAAGCATATAGAAGGATTCGTGACACGTTCCATATCGAATTCTATCCAGTGGAAGAACAGGAAGCCAAAGACTTATTAGAAACAAATTACAAAGACATTCCGATGGGATTAAACACACCGTTATAGGTTATAGGGTGTGTTTTTTATTTATTTGTATTTTTTGCTCTGCTAATGTGTATTTTTGCTCCTAACTCCCGTACCAATACGTATTTTTGC
>NZ_JAKUFQ010000120.1:0-14712 GCF_022663475.1 Bacillus cereus group sp. BfR-BA-01382 | reverse complement strand
GAAGTGTCACCAGATCATGAAACATTTGAAGAAATCCCATCCGATATCCCACAACAAGAAATCTCAACGCCAATTGAAACAGATGCAAATGAACCTTTAATACCAGACATAATTCGTGCAGATGTAAATGAAGAAGGTGTCATTGTCCCTCATACACCAGAAACAACAAGTGCAGATATTCCAGATGCTATACCTGCAGAAGTGACCGAAGCGGGGGAAATTGTCGCAAAAAAACCTGATATAGATGTCGAGTCAACTGTACAAGAAACAAATCCTTCTGACGCATTTATCCCGACGGAATCCGTTTCCTCTTCTGATTTAACACGAGTAAATGAGAAAGAAGTAAGTAAAAATGAACCGATTCAAGGAGAAGCGGAAACAATCGATACACCAGATATACAATATGGAGCTGTAGCCGCGGGAAGTGAAAACTGGATGCCTTCTACTGATCCGCAAAACTTAGATAACTTAGATGGTTTGGAGCCACCAAAAAACGATGAGTAGAGTCCTAGACTTTTAGGACTTTACTATTTTTTTACGAAAAAGGAGCGATCTAGCTATGAAACACTGGGGATTAACGTGTTTGAAAATGGTGAGTATCAGTATTTTTCTTTGCATCGGGTGTTTAGGATGGATGAACATAATCATTCTTTTCATACAGAGAGAATGGCCGACAGATTTATTGGGATGGATTGGTTTAGGGTTACTTATCTGGTACACGCTCATTCTTCTAACTCTTCAAATTATCCATAATGAGTTACGTTACCGTATTGATGATAGAGCAAAACTAGCCTTTTTTATCTGGTTTGTAGGAATCGGTCATTTTGGATTATTAGACTTTATACAAAACCAGCAATCTACTCTTTTAACGCTACTATTTCATGTTTTAGCGATTATGCCTATTCTTTTGGCCCTTACATATGGGCTGATTGTTCGAAAGTATTCCAATCAATCTTGATACATGTTGTAAGGGGGGGAGGGATGATATGAGACCAGAAATAAAAGAAGTTGTAGATAAAACGGTACAAGAAGAGATTGCACAAGAACAAAAAAAGAAGAAGAAAAAGAAATCCTGGTTACTGACATTTCTTTTTGGGAGTTCTACTTTCACGATAGGATTGTTCGTCTGTATTGGATTTCTTTTATTTATCGTTTTGGGGCAAGGCATTGGCAAAAAAGAAGAGGAGGCACCAGCAACCATCCCAAGTAATGGAATGACGGTTTGTCGGCCAGGTGGAAAAACAGTGGCACCAGAAGAACTACAACCCCACCTGGGCGGCGTTTTTACAGGGAAAGCACAAGCCTTTTTAAATGCAGGAACACAAAACCAAATCGATCCCGTTTTACTAGCGGCCATTGCAAGATTGGAAACAGGTAATGGTACTTCTAATGCAGTAAAGAACTATAACAACCCTGGGGGCCTCATGGACCCTAGCAGTTCGCAAATGAAAGGGTTTATGAAGTTTGCCACTTTAGATGAAGGAATCAACGCTATGGCGCGAAACTTATATAAAAACTATATCGGTATGGGGATAACAACCATAGAAGCAATTGGAGCGAAATATGCACCGCCAGGAGCCGCAAATGATCCGCATGGCACAAATGGTTTATGGCCAGTATTAGTAACAAAGTTTGTGGCGCAAATGGGCGGCCTTACTTTTAATTGTGAAGCGGGAAAGCCAGGCGGCGTTGTAGATACGGGATCAGCAAGCTCACAAGGCTTTATTCGCCCAATCGCTCAAACAACGATTACAAGTCCGTTTGGGCCACGCTGGGGCACTATTCATAAAGGTATTGATTATTCTTGCCAAGACGGTGTCACACCAATTGCAGCGTCGAAAGGTGGCGTTGTAGAGTGGGCGAAATTTGGCGCTTCCGGTTCGGGGTTTGGCGGCTATGGAAACGTAGTTGTAATCAATCATGGGAATGGATATTGGAGTTTATACGGTCATATGTCGTCCATTACTGTACAGGAAGGACAAAACATTGGAGTCGGTCAACAGGTAGGTATTTGCGGAAGAACAGGGCAAGTAACAGGGCCACATCTTCACTTTGAGATCAAAACATCTTTGACGTTTGGTCAAGTCGACCCAACGCCTTATTTGCCGAAATAAGCGGAAAGAAAGGGAGGATTAGGGATGAAACAGGGAATCGTTGGTTTAATCATAGTTGTACTAGTGGGTATCAGTGTATGGTTATGGAATCAAAATCGCATTTTACAGCATAAAGTTGAGCAGACAGAAAAGAAATGGACGGAACAAGTAAAAGAGCTAAAAACAGAGAATCGAGCATTGGAAAAGCGTGTAACAGTTTTAACAGAAAATACCCAAGATAAAGGGCAAGAAGTAGCAAAACAGTTTGTAGAGCTGTTAATACAGAATGATAACAAGCAAAAAGAAAAGCCAGGATTTGAAAAGATTAAAGAAATGATAACAGGGGAAGCACGAAACAAATTATTAAATGCGCCAGAGGATGCACATAACCATATAGAAGATGATGGCTCTATGCATATTCAAATGAAAGCAAAGATAACAGATATGTACTACATCAAAACCGCTGATAATAAAGCGGATGTAACGGTTAAATATGATTATCTTGTAACGGTTGATGGAACAGAACAACAAGAAAAACACACTATGAAATTAAATTTAGTATTGGAAGGTGAGAAATGGTTTGTAGAAAATTATGAGTTCCATATCAATACAGGAATTGAAGGACCATAGAGAAAGGAATGAGGGGAGTTGGTGAATCAAAATGTATTGCATCATATCGGGTATGAAATATTGCAAGAAACGTTTGTATTGATTCGAAATGTATTTTCCTATTCAAGCCAAGATGAATCCAGTGTGACATATGTGCGAGAAATTGCGGATGCCTTGCATAACATCCCGCATTCGATTCAGAAACAGCATGATAAATTTTTAGAATTTGAGTTCAAACTGTTAGAAGAAACATTAATGCAAATGGACTTTGGAAAGGTTGCCGCACAAAACATTCCCTATTTTAGAATGTATGCGGCACGTATACAACAATTATTACAGAAGCGCTATAAAGAGGTTTAATCGAGTAGAAATGGGGCGATAAAGAATGATCGTATTGGGAATTGGGCTGTCAGTTTTGCTAATAGCCTTTTTGTTTATCCAGGTGTATCCGTTTCATGAACAAAAATTAGAACAAAGAAAATATGATGAATATGGAATTTGGATCATTATTTGTACAGGGGCATGCCTCTATGTATTGCATCATTTTTTACAAGAAAACACGTGGCAATGGGGATTGAAAATCATTGGTGCAACTTTTTTTACAGGCTTTTCAATGGGATGTGTAGGAAAACAAATTATATATGATTTTCAACACAAAAAATTCCCCTTTCAGAAAAAATGACGTTCCAGATTCGTTTATAATTGATTTTGAATAGGTTATCAATACATTTGGTATTAAAAAAGATTACGTCTCTTATTCGGTCTTTTAAGTGGTTTAAATGAGTTTTTAGAGAAAAGGGGTGTAGGAATGATTTTTTTTAACGAATTTCCCGAAAGAATCCTCTTTCCTCAAGCGTGTGAAGGGCTTAGCCCAACGGTAGGCGGGAGATGAATTTCGGTTTGGCGTAGCCAAAAGGTTTTCCTTTTTATTTTGCCTCTGATATAAGCAGTCTTATAAATTATAAAGGCTGGTATATAAATGAAATTAGATAGTAATAACCATTCAGTATTCTTGTTATATTATCACCTTGTGTTGGTCGTGAAATACAGAAGAAATGTGTTTGATGATGATATGTCAGACTATGCAAAAGATATGTTTGTTCGACTATCTGAAAACTATAACATCACGTTAGTTGAATGGAATCATGATGTAGACCACGTTCATATTTTGTTCAAGGCACACCCTAATACAGAAATGACAAAATTCATCAATGCTTATAAAAGTGCAAGTTCTCGACTTATTAAAAGAGACTTTCCACAAGTGAAAAAGAAACTTTGTAAAGAGATGTTTTGGTCAAGAAGCTTTTGCTTGCTAACTACCGGTGGTTCGCCAATAGACGTAGTAAAAACATATATTGAAAATCAAAGTGAAAAGTGAGGTGAAATGATATGACAAAGCAGAATAAAGCATATAAATTCCGTTTGTATCCAACAGAAGACCAAGCACACCTTATGCGTAAAACCTTCGGTTGTGTACGTTTCGTGTATAACAGAATGTTAGCTGAACGGAAAGAAGCGTATGAAAAACATAAAGATGATAAGGATCAACTAAAGAAACAAAAGCTTCCCACTCCTGCAAAATACAAAGCAGAATTTGAGTGGTTAAAAGAAGTTGATTCATTAGCTTTGGCAAATGCTCAACTAAACTTGCAAACTGCCTATAAAAATTTCTTTCGTGGTCAAAATAACTTCCCAACATTCAAAAGCAAAAAAGACAGAAAGTCTTATACAACGAATGTAGTGAACGGAAATATTATGTTGCTTAACGGTCATATCAAATTGCCAAAACTGAAAATGGTACGTATCAAACAGCATAGAGAAATACCACAAGACCATATAATCAAGTCATGTACGATTTCTATGACACCTACTGGTAAATACTATGTGTCCATTTTGACTGAATACGAAAAAGAGAGCGTACAAAAAGAAGTAGAAACAGTTGTTGGATTAGACTTTGCGATGGATCAATTATACGTCAGTTCTGAGGATGAGAGAGCCAATTATCCTAAGTTCTATCGTGAAATGTTAGACCGATTAGCAAAGGCGCAACGAGTATTATCAAGACGTACAAAAGGTTCAGGGCGTTGGAATAAACAACGTATCCGTGTAGCTAAGCTACATGAAAAAGTAGCAAACCAACGTAAAAACTTCCTTCATCATAAGTCTAAAGAATTAGCTACTCATTTTGATGTTGTAGCTATTGAAGATCTAAATATGAAGGGAATATCGCAAGCACTTCATTTTGGAAAAAGCGTCGCTGATAATGCTTGGGGTATGTTCACTTCTTTCTTAGCTTATAAACTAAATGAACAAGGCAAACGGCTTGTGAAAATAGACAAATGGTTTCCTTCCACGAAAACATGTAGCAGTTGTGGAAATGTGAAAAATATGTCATTGTCTGAGCGAGTCTACTCTTGTATATGCGGTGTAAATCTCGATAGAGATTATAACGCAGCTATCAATATCAAAAATGAAGCAATACGCCTATTAGCGTTAGCATAGATAGCAATAAAATAACCCTTGGAACAAGGGAGTTAGCTCGGCTGTCTTAGGACGAATTCGTTAGCTACCAAAAGTAACGACTAACCGAGAAGCCCCCACTTCAAACAGTCCGTTAGGACGTTAAGTGGTGGGTAGTTCACGGTTATTGCATATATTTTGCTAAGTATAGGAGTTTGTACGCTTATTTTGGCAGGAATAACCGCTATTGTAAAGAAACAAATGATAATCGCAAATATAAACCTATTATTGGCCATGTATTATTTTTGTTCGGGAATCCTTCTATATTTTTGCACGTTATGGGAAACACAGGATATTTTCCTACAAGCCTTTTTGATTGTAATTGTAGGAATTGCGATCATCCGATTAAGAAAAAATGCGTACCTATCTTCAAAAACTACAAGAGCCAGCGACAAATAAGAATGATTTGTGAGGAAATCCAGGAAAAAAGGAGTGGAGGGATCTTGATACATCAATATGAATTGAACTTTTCAGTGATGTATAGTGGCAAGGTAACAGACTCGCAATCTACGATTATTCCAGCAAGTTCTTTAGAGGAAGCAAATGAAAAGTTACAATCGGAAGTAAAGCGGCGATTAGGAAAATGTAGTATAAAAGTGAATGGGGTAAGTTTATGTGTTTCAGAAGATGAACGATATATGATTGAATAAGATAATGAAAAAAGTTCCCTTTTTAGGTAACTTTTTTCATAGTAACTCGTCACTAATTTCATGATAAAGACTTAAATTCTATCATTCTAGAATGACTAATTTTTATCCTTTATTATCTACTTAATGTTCCATTGCCTCTATAACGAGTCATATAAGGGTCATTATCTGTTGTGAATCGCATTTGAGCACCTGAATATGATCCACTTCCTGTAATAGTATAAGTACCATCTGTTATTCTACCTTGTACTCTCCTTGAACCCCATACATCATCACCATACCAATGTTGTTGAACAACAGCATATGTAATACCAGGAGTCAAATCTTCATCATTGTTTTGACTTAGTCTCATAGTTGCTGATGATCCACTTATTGAGAATGTGCCATTTGAATAAAATACTGAACCTTTTGCTCTTGAGGAGAAATCCCAGCTAACTAGATTTGCTAGTGTTTTCAATTCTAATGGCTCTTTTCCCTTTTGGATAACCTCATAGTTAGGATTCTCCAAGCTATCAAATGAAATATTTACTTTATCAGACACTACATTAAATGGAACTTTAGCGCTTCCACCATTTAAGAAACTTAATTCGGCAGTATACTTACCCTCTTCATGTTTTTCTATATTCTTATAACCAATTAACTGATCCTTTTTTAATAATCCTTCATATTTCGATTTTTTCTCTTGAGCACTTTCAAAGCGGTCATCATCAGTATATGTCAATGCTGTTTGAATATCATTACTCTTAACAGAATCCAAAAAACCAGTAAGAACCTGCTGATCATTATTACTATCAGCACTTGCAAACAGTGGACTAGATAAAGCGATTATTGCCCCTAATGATAATGATGCTAATACTTTTTTCATATAATTCCTCCTAAAATTTGGTTATTATTACTTCTAAATAATACCATAATTTTATGTGTTTTCAGACAATTTGATTAAAAAGTACTTTGCTATACAAAGTACTTTTGGTAATATTATCAATATAGGAGGTGTCAAATTGGAAATAGGAAAAGAACTATTAAAAGGTAATATAGATTCAATTATCTTATCCTTATTAAATAAAGAGCCAATGTACGGTTATTTGTTATCACAAAGTATAAGCAATAAAACTAAGAGGAAATTTGAAATTAAAGAGTCTACTTTATATTTAGCATTAAAAAGATTAGAAACTAAAAGGTATGTATCCTCATGGTGGGAAGTAGCGCCAAATGGAGTGAAAAGAAAGTATTATAAAATTTCAGAAGAGGGAATTGAATTTTATAAAGAAAAGAAGGTTGAATGGAAGGAACTCAAACAGTTTTTAGATACCTTTTTAGAAGGAGGCTATTAAGTATGACAAATGACACAAAAAATATTGACGAAATTTCACAAAAAGAAATAGACAAATACTGTACTCAAGTTTGTCTTAAAATTGATGAACCTCTATCAATAAGAAATGAAATCTACGAAGAATTAAATACCAACATAAGTGAAGAAGTAAGACAATTAATAAATGACGGTCTTAATTCAGATTCAGCAACAAATATCGTATTAAGAAAATATGGTACTCCTCAAACGTTGGTAAATGATTTAGCTGAGATGTATAAAGTTAAAAAAATAATAAACAAACCGTTACTATATATTTCAGTTATTAGTGGTGTACTGAGCATACTATTTTTGTCCGTGTTCTACTTATGGAATTACAAAGTTATTCCACAGCAAGCTCACCAGTATACTAATTATTTACCCAATCAAGAAAATAATGTAATCAACGGTTTTAATGAAAAAATAAAGAAAGCAATAAATATAGGCGTAGAAAATAGTAGCAGTATTCAAGTAGCATGGGTTGGATATAGTAACTCTGCCGGAGAATTTAATGATAGGTATGATTATGTATATCCTAATAAATACACTCTTTCACCCACAGACTATAAACCAATAGATAATTTTTGGTTGAAATCATCGTATTATGGTTTATCAAAATCACTTACTAATAGTAAAGTAGAGGTAAATGCACAACTTATACAATTTGAATTAAGTCGTAATGTACAACTTATTGGTGCCATATTGCTATTAATTTACTGGTCGCTTTTTTCCTATTGGGCAATTATTAACATAAAGTATCGTTTTGGATTTAACCAACGTGCTATTACACTGATTCTAATACTAAATATATTAGGATATTATATATTCAATAAATTTCTAACAAAACAAATTCAAAAGGTATAACAAGGATAATTCAGTTTTCTCTTTTTTCTGTAAATTTAGTGTATGATGAAAGAAAGAAATAGAGAGGTGATGTAATTGAAAAAATCAAAGTTTGTTTTTCCGCTTCTTTTTTCTTCACTCATGTTAATAGGCTCTTGTCAGCAAATTGATAGTGTAGAGGCCTCGCAAAGTGAGGGTTATAGAGTGTTGGATTCGGTTCATAATGTAGTAACTGATAAAAATTTTCTTAGCGCTACAGTAGATGACGATGCAAAGTTTTTAGACCTTAGAATATCTGATACAGAAAAACCTAAAGAAGTTGAAAAAAAAATCGATAAAGAATTAAAAAAGAAAAAAATTACATCTTATACAATTAATATTGTCCAAGAAGACGTTAAATTAGCAAAAAAAGAGCATAGATGGGAACTGTTTAGTTTCAATTTGATAGATGATTTATTAAGTAAACCAGAGTACAAAGGAACTACCATAATAAGTAATAGCAAAGATTCGAACGGACCTGTTACACTTACAATTAATACTCCTATAGTTGGAAATGAATTAACTGCAAAGGAACATGCAAAAAGACTTGAGCAAGATATAAATAATGCTATGAAAACTGATGAAAACAAAAAGCTGGTTAAAAAAGATACGTATATAATTCAAATTTATAATAGCGATAATCAGTTAATAAATTGAAAGTTATCAAAGAACATCAAAAAGAACCAGGGATCGCCCTGGTCTTTTTTTATGTTCTTTATTGATGAAATACTACGCCGCTATCTATAGTGATTTTTCCGCCGCCACGATTAATAAGTTTAATTTTAAAGTAATCCATCCCACCTGTAAGATGACCCGTTGGGATATTTAACCCTCCTGTAAATTCGCCCCTTGCTATCGCTTCGCCCCAAGGGGTATTACCTACGAATAATCCTACAGCTAAATCTCTAACATATTTACTTGTCTCTACAGCAACGCTTTGAGGTTTTTTAAATTCTACTCCACTTCTAATCCAAACGTAATCACCGAAAGATGCACCAGGGAAAGAGGTTGTTTTTAATGCCAAAGGATTAATTGTATTATTTTGGGTCCCAATTAGAGGCGTAGACGAAAGCTGTGGATTGAATTGAGCCAGTTCTTCTTTATTATAGACTTTAACTAGATTTTGATCTTTATCATAAATTTCAACTTTGAAATCTTCGCTGACTTGTGTGTGTGATAAATTTGTTTGTTCATAACTTACACCATTAGTAGGAAGTGTTGTTGGTTCTTCTGCAAAAGCGGAAGTTGAAGGGATTAAAGCACCCAATGCTAAAGCTCCTACACCTAATTTACCTAGTTTCTTTTTCAACATACTATCATTCTCCCATTCATATTTTTTTATAATATAAAAAGTCGAGATATTATGTATTTCATCGCTAGTCTTGTATCCCTTATTTTCATCATACATTAATTGGTATAGTTTGGGAATCTCGTTTTGAAAAATATTCTATAAATTGATAAATTTGGCTAATAGCCGAAAGGATTTGTTGAATTAATTGTGTTATTTTGTATAATAAATTCAAGTTTTTCTTACAATCAATAGTTCTGGGTTCTACACAACAAATGCTATAGGTAGGCTTTTATGTATATTTACGTAAGAGCTTGTTTGCATGCGTATCACTTTTTTATGTACAATAAAAGAAAAACATCTTATGAGATGGGGAGAGGAAAACCCATGTCCAATCAACAATTAGTGAATTTACGCATTGATTTTGCTTTTAAACAATTATTTGGAACAAGTGGAAATGAAGATATTCTAATTGCGTTTTTAAACGCTATGTTGCAAGGTTCTTTGGAATCGCCCATTGTTTCTTTGCAATTAGAAGATCCACACTTGCACCGAGAACATGAAGAAGATAAATTATCAATTTTAGATATTTCTGCAACATTAGATACTGGAACAAAGGTAAATATAGAAATTCAGCTAAATAATAATCATGACATGATTAAGAGAAGTTTATATTATTGGGGAAGGTTATACACATCCCAACTTCAAAAAGGAATGCCATATAGTTCTCTTCATAAAACAATTACCATTAATTTATTAAACTTTGTGATGTTTCCAGAATATGAAGCATTCCATACAACAGGAGTCTTATGGAATCAACAACAACAGAAGGTATTGAGTAGTGATATCGAAGTTCACATCGTAGAGATTCCAAAACTCATGCAACAGTGGCGAAATGAACAAGTAAATCCCTGGGAAGATTCCTTTGTTCGTTGGTTGTTATTACTTCCAGCGAATGAGGACGAACACTTAACCCAAACATTGGAGGATATTGCGATGAACCAAGACCCGATTTTACAAAAAGCAATGAATAAATGGGAACGTATGAGTCAAGATTCTTCTTTCCGACAAGCATATGAAGCAAGGGAGAAAGCGTTAATGGATGAAGCCGCAAAGTTTGCTCATGCTCGTAATGAAGGAAAGAAAGAAGGGCGGCAAGAGGGAATTGAAGAAGGAAAAATCCAATTGATTCGTGGAATGCATAAAAATGGAATGCCAATTGAAGATATTGCAAAGTTTACGAATTTACGTATTGAAGAAATACAAGTAATTTTACAATCATAAATAAATTAACAAATAACACCTACAGATATATCTGTAGGTGTTATTTGTTAATAACCACCCCCGCCTGGAAGGTGATGACCAACAGCATTTCCATGTGCATATTTCCAACCTACACCTGGTTCATTAATATAACAACCAGTGTTTCCATTTGCATATTTACAACGTATATATTTCTTTAGATTTTCTCTCCTTTTAGTTAATACTTATATAGTCGTTTGGACCCAGGATATAGCGTTTAAATAGCATAAGTTTATTCCCTTTTTTTGGTATTTAGGCAAAAACACCCATTATCCGATTATCGTGTAACAAAAAGTGATTGTAGTAATAATGTTGTGGATTATTTTTGATACAGTATTTTGTTACAGTAAATTTAACAGTTAGGACATTTCATATTTCTAAATAAAAATGTAACAAAACATAAAGATAAAATTATATTTTGTTACATTAGATAGCGTGTTATAATGAGTTATCGTTAACTTTAAGAGAAACAAATCTACATATAGGAGGAGTCTAAATGAATTTATCTCAGGAAAAAAACCTAGAACTTATGATGCATATTATTACTTTATTATCTTTCATCATTCTCACTCTTTTTAGCATTACAATTTTTTATATACCTTTAATTTTTTATTTCATATTCAAATCAAAAAAACTTCGTATAATTGCTATTGAAACAGCCGTTTATCAGCTATTCACTTGGATTATTGTATTGATTTGGAATACTTTTGTAATGAGGACTTTAATGTTTTCTATGTTCCATTCCGATATAAATATGAGTAATATGTCCATGATATTGTGGACAGCCCCAATTTATATAATCCTAACTATTTTATTAGCTTTCGGGCCTCTTAAAGGAATTTTACATGTATTACAAGAGAAAGATTTTCATTATCCTATTATCTCCAAATGGATTAGCAAGTAAAAATAATAAAAAAGAATCCAGCAAATGAGGATGAAAACTTAACCCAAACATTGGAGGAGATTGCGATGAATAAATGGGAACGTATGAGTCAAGATTCTTCTTTCCAACAAGCATATGAAGCAAGGGAGAAAGCGTTAATGGATGAAGCCGCAAAGTTTGCCCATGCTCGTAATGAAGGAATTCAAGAAGGGAAAATACAACTGATTAAGGGTATGCATGAACTTGGCGTACCAATTGAAACAATTGCAAAAGCAAGTAAATTAAGTATAGAAGAAGTTGAACATATTTTAAAAGGAAATTCATAATATACGATTAAGAAAGTAAAAGAGCCACAATCCCCAATGCCTGGGATTGTGGCTCTTTTTAGATGCAAGAAGACACAAGAGACAAGTATACATAGAAGAGACTTGTCACTGTTACATTCTCTCTAAAAGTATAGCATAAAAGGATTTTTAATGAGGATAGTAAATCGCAAACTTGTTGCATGATTTATAGTGAATAAATTACAAAAAACCAATTCTTGTAAGGTGGAATTGGTTTTTTGTAATACATATAGCCTAAAGGAGACTTGACTCTTTTTCTTAGTATAACTTAAATTGAAAGAAAATTCAAAAACAAATATTATTTAACTATTAGTGCCAATTAAAAAGATATAACATATGTTACCTATATACGAAACATATATAGGAACTGTACCCATTTGTAGAAAAATGATATTTGATTTTATATTTTGATCTTTAGCGGAGTTAATTTGTTATTGGTTCTAATTAGTATAAAGTTTCTAATAGAATCTAATAATAATAGTAAAATTCGTTGTGGTAGGAGATAAAATATGAAAAATATTGTTTTCAAGGTAATGGCGGCATTGTTTCTATTCATGACAGGTAGTCTGTTTTATATCAATGTTTATGCTGAAAATGTGGATATGGTTAATAAAGGATTTTCCCTGAATGAATTAAAAGGACAGACTTCTTTTAATTGTTTTATTCCTAAGGGGATAGCAAAAGATTGGAATATAGAATTAAAATATCCAGAGCAAGTACATAAAAATATGGAAAAAGTACAAATACATTTTTTGAATAGGGCAGGAACGCAATTAAAAGTTGCAATTATTGAAAGTGCGGCAACGGGCAACGATATTCAACCTGGGGAACATGGAGAAAGAGTGAAAATAAACAATATAAATGGTGTGTTTTATCCGTTAACACCAACAAAAAGAAGTAAAGATGTGAAAGGCGGACAATTAATGTGGGTACAAGATGGGACAATGATTGAGTTATTTAGTTCAAGAATTTCTAAACAAGAATTAATTACAATAGCTCAATCCATGCAGAAATTATAAAAAAGAGGGTATATATGTTTTTTAATATATATACCCTCTTTTTTATTTATAAACCGATCCACCTGGCATTGCTACATAAAACCAGCCTTCAGTTGGTGCATTTGTTAAAGACCTCCAAGTTAGTGAATAAGAACCGTAAGGGAGATTTTTAAAGGTGAATGCACCATCATAATAAAGAGATAAAGCACTTAAACAAGCGCTTTATCTCTGTTGACCTACAGTTACTCTTCACCTAAAAGTATACTTGATAAATTTAAGATTTACTAAAAGCATGAACCTATAAGTGTAATAATCGTTAACAATGTGTCCTTATCAATGTCAATTTCAAATTTGATCTTCATTTGCGTTTCCCTCTTTTACTTTAAAAATAGCTCTGTATTTCATGTTGCCTTCTAGCAAAAAATAAACTGTTTTGTGTTCTTGCCTTTAATATAAGAGAAGCTGGACTAAATTTTTGTTTTTCGTAAAAAAATTTGAAATGGATTTTTCCATTCAGTATGTATTACTGCTATCAGGTGCACACCTAATAACAGGCCTTTTTTAATTTGGGTGTTTTTGCCCAAATCACCGAAAAAGGGGAATAAGCTTATGCTATTTAGACGTTATATCCCGTGTCAAAAGTACAACTTAAAAACATTTGAAACATATCAATAGAACTGTATATGTTTTGAAATACCTATTTTTAAAAGTAATCAAAAAGCCTATTTATGGTAATATAAAACATAGGGAATAAATGTATAAGTATGAATTTTTAGAAATATACAGAGGGGGATTTTACAATTTATGGTGCAATCAATTAAAAAAATCGTTTTAACCGTAGTTCTTATCGGTATGGTTGTTGGAATGGTCATTTTATATCTTTACATTAATGCTCTTCAGGAGACAGTGCAGAAAGTTACTGAAGATCCGATATATGGTAGTGTAATGAATCAAGATTTTGCTATGTTATCTGAAAAAGATGGCAGCTATGTATACACTATTATGAATGATAATGAGAAAAGGTCATTGGATCAGGCGAATACGGAAAATAAATTTAAATCTTATCCTTTTCAAACAGGGAAAATTGCGACAACACAAGCGATGACAATTAAGAAAAATAATGTATTTTATCATATAGTTTCTAAAGATGAAGATTCAGATAAACCATATTTAGTACAGTATCAAGAAGAAAATGGTGCATTAAAAGTTATAAAGGTAGATGAATATCAAGAAAAATTAAGTCAAGAATTAGAAATTCCAACATTCCATTTTCTTGAAGTAAAAGAGATGAAGCGGTAATCAATAAGTTTTACAAAAGGTATAAACTTAGTTTTACTTTTTAAATGTAATGTATGAATTTAAGTGCACTTATGTATTAACATTTTTGTGCATACTTTTTAGTAGTTATTTTCGATTTTAGAAGAAAGAAGACATATTCTTAAGAATAAAGGTAATAAAACTACATTTAAAATTCTTATTAATATAAAACAAGCAAACATAATATTCATGTTTGCTTGTTTTATATATTATTGTTTTACATGTTTTATATGTTTATATGTTTTAAGAAGATATAAACCGTTGGTATCTAAAGGCTTATATCTTCTTAATGTAACAAAAGTGGTTTTAACTATAACTAATTTGGTTCAAAACATAACAAAAATGGTTTTAACTATAACTAATTTGGTTGTTAAAAAATAACTATAACAATAGAGGTATATTTGTTATAGTTATTTTAGCAATAAAGGTAGGAAGGAAAGGACGTATTTAGATATGTCTCTAAAACAGGATTTGCAAATAA
>NZ_JAKUFQ010000119.1:0-14845 GCF_022663475.1 Bacillus cereus group sp. BfR-BA-01382 | reverse complement strand
TCTCCAATAAAGTTAGTTTGTCTAGCATCTAAAAATAAAAATTGACGTTTCACGTTGTTTGTTTCGTTTAGTTTTCAAAGTTCAATATCGCGTTTCAGCGACTTTTATAATTTAACATTTCTCGTTAAATCTGTCAACAACTTTTTTCTTTCGTTCCTGACGACGCTTATTAATTTACCATACTAATCATTTAATAGTCAACACTTTTAAAAAAAACGCCAAAATAATTTTATCTTGGCATAATATAAAGCTTAATAATCACTAATGCTGCCACACCCGGTAGGCCTAATAAACTCGTTATTGCTGCTGTACCCATGTTAATCGGGATATGAAAATCAAAATATGTCCCTACAACATTTACGATAAAAAGCAACGCTATGCCTAAAGTAACATGAAAAATCACCTTACCTATAAAACGCAATGGCTTAGAGGCAACACCAAAAACAAGAAAAATAAACACTAAAGTAAGAATGCCAACAATAATAATTGTAGAATTCATCTTTTCCTCCTTATGAATGACCTATACATCTATTTGTATGGGACAAGGCAATAAAAAAGAACAGTTATCATAAGCGACATCTCTTTCATATAAACAAAATGAAACAACACCTCAGCATTTTAACAAATAAAATAAAAAGGCCTGCTTAGAAAGCAGAACCCTTTACCATTGTTCCATTTTTACAGGACGACGCTTTGCTTCTTTCAACAAGAAGAAATATTTCGCCTCTGCTATCTTCAAAGAACAAATGACATCTTGAGATGGTTCTACACTTTGTTCAACCATTCTCTTCTGACGTAACCACTCATTCTTCACTTTTTCCAAAAGTACAATTAACTTATCATCATACTCTTTACGCAATTTACCCTTTTTTTGAAAGAACATTTTTGTTTCTCCTCTTATACTTCTCTGCGACCTTCTAACGCTTTCGATAGTGTCACTTCATCTGCATATTCTAAATCTCCACCAACTGGCAGACCATGTGCAATACGAGTTACTTTAATGCCTGTAGGTTTTAAGAGGCGGGAGATATACATCGCTGTAGCTTCCCCTTCAATATTAGGGTTTGTTGCTAATATTACTTCTTGTACCGTTTCATCATGTAGTCGCTTTAAGAGTTGCGGGATATTAATGTCTTCCGGTCCAATTCCCTCCATAGGAGAAATCGCACCACGTAACACATGATATACACCTTGATACTCTTTCATTTTTTCCATCGCGATTACATCTTTCGGTTCTTGCACGACACAAACAACTGATTGATCTCGATGCGAATCATTACAAATATAACAAGGATCACGATCAGTAATATGTCCACATACAGAACAATACGCTAAATCTCGCTTCGCATTTACAAGTGCTTTCGCAAAACCTAACACATCATCTTCTTTCATATCTAATACGAAAAATGCCAATCGAACCGCTGTTTTCGGTCCGATACCTGGCAACTTCATAAAACTATCGATTAGTTTTGATATTGGCTCTGGATAATGCATGTATCAATATCCCCCTAGAACATTCCACCTGGTAAGTTTAAGCCTTTTGTAAATTTACCCATTGTAGAGTTTGATAGCTCATCGGCCTTTTTAAGTGCATCATTTGTTGCAGCTAACACTAAGTCTTGTAACATTTCGATATCTTCTGGATCTACAACTTCCTCTTTAATCTTCACTTCAAGAATTTGCTTGTGACCATTTGCAATAACTGTAATCATTCCGCCGCCAGCTGTACCTTCAACTGTTTTTTCACCAAGCTCTTCTTGTGCTTTCGCCATGTCTTTTTGCATCTTTTGCATTTGTTTCATCATGTTATTCATATTTCCCATTCCGCCACGCATCATAATTAATTCCTCCTAATTATTATTACTCTTTTATTTCAATGAGTTCTTGTCCTACTAATTTCACTGCCTCTTCTATAAGAGGGTCTTCCTTTTTCTCCGGGCTTTCTTCAGACTCTCCACCTTCACGTTGTAAAAAGTCTTCACGGATTTTACCCCATTCACTTTTTGGAATGGCAATCATATTTAACCTTTTACTTAGCAATTCAAATAAAGCTTGTTCTACTGTATCCATAGCTTCTCGATTTTCGCTCGCCATCTTACAGTGAATCTCATATTGAAATGCTAAAACGTAAGTGTCATCTGAAGCTGCCACTGGTTCACTATTTTCTAGTAAAACAGCAAACGCTACTTTGTTATATGATTTGAGTCTTCCTAACAACTCACCCCATACAGCTTTTAATTGTTCTAAATCTTGACGCTTCGCTTGTTTTAATACTTCATTTACACGCCCGATAGGAATCTTCATACTTCCTGTTCGTACGGGTTTTGGTGTTGCACGTGTCTCTCTTACTTCCTGTTGTACACCAGCTGGCACACCGTTCTTTTTGACTTGCTCTAACTCTTTCTCCAATTGCTGCATCCTGTTCATAATTGCTTGCAAACGATCCGTACCGTTTGCTTGCATCATAAACTGTTGACACAACTGCACCATAACAACTTCTAAGAAAATACGCGGATGATTTGTCCACTTCATTTCCTGTTGTCCCTTACTAAGGGTATGAATAATCTCATAGATCACTTCCGGTTGCATTTCTTCACTCAACTTACGGAATTGATCATCTACAATTACTCGTTCCAACATATGTTCTAGTTGCGGTGAAGTTTGATATAAAAGCATATCACGATAATAGTAAATGAAATCCTCCATAAAACGAACTGGATCCTTCCCTTTACTCATCATTTCATCTATGATCTGTAATGCTCTTGATACATCATTTTCACGTATGCATTCTACTAAATTGCCTAAGTATTGCTGAGAAACAGATCCTGTTACCGCCAATACATCTTCTGTCGTAACAATCTCATCACTATAAGATATAGCCTGATCAATAAGACTAAGCGCGTCACGCATACCACCTTCAGCAGCACGTGCAACAATTTGTAATGCTTCATCTTCCACTTGCGTACCTTCATTCGTCACGACTGTTGATAATCTCTCAACAATATCATTCACTGATATTTTTCGGAATTCAAAACGCTGACAACGCGAAATAATTGTAGGCGGGATCTTATGAGGTTCTGTTGTCGCCAAAATAAAGATAACATGTCCTGGCGGCTCTTCTAAGGTTTTTAAAAGCGCATTGAATGCACCCATAGAAAGCATGTGAACTTCATCAATAATGTATACTTTATATTCTACAGCACTTGGAGCATATTTTACTTTATCTCTAATATCTCGAATTTCATCTACACCGTTATTTGAAGCCGCATCAATTTCTAATACATCTGAAATGGATCCTTGTGTAATTCCTAAACAAGAAGGACATTCATTACAAGGTTCAGCTACCGGAGCATGTTCACAGTTAATCGCTTTTGCAAATACTTTTGCAATTGTCGTTTTTCCTGTTCCCCTCGGACCAGAAAATAAATAAGCATGTGAAACTTTCTCTTGAAGAAGGGCATTTTGCAACGTTTTTGTCACGTGCTTTTGACCGACTACATCTTCGAACTTTTGCGGTCTCCATGTTCGGTATAACGCTTGGTATGACACGAAAATACGGCCTCCCTCAAAGGTTATTATCTCATTTATTATAACCCATTCTGTTTATAGATTCCAAAAGTTATTTTCTATACAAAAAACTCACCTTTGTATTAAGGTGAGTTTTGTATACATATATAACTGCCGTGCACCCTCCGTCGATTACGTACCATAAGCGTTACTCAAGCAGTTAGCTCGGTTCAGGCACTCCTGCGGCACACGAGAAGACCCGCTTATTGCTGCTTCCTTCCGGACCTGACAAGGTTCACGGGGTCCCGTTGCGCAGGACCCAAACGTCAACACCACTTACTTAAGGCAGACCTTACAGCAACATAACCTCGAGAGGGGATTCGGCCTCGCTAGAGCGGATTGCGAGTATAGGGCACCGCTACCTCCCCGCTTAGCACGGCAAAGTTAAAACCAATATTCGGTTGCCTTCATTAAAGGCATTATCAGTATAACTTGTTTCTTTATAAAATGCAAATACGTTAGTTCCCATTGCTTTTCTCCAATTTTTTTATCGCTTTTCTTTTTTTACGAAGCTCTCTAAAAAAGTTTGTTAACAACGTACCGCATTCTTCCTCAAGTACACCAGTTACTACTTCACATTGATGATTGAATCGTTCATCCGTTAAAAGATTCATCAATGTCCCTGCACATCCGCCCTTCGGATCACTTGCACCATATACAACTCGCTTCACTCGCGATAAAACAATTCCACCCGCACACATTGGACAAGGTTCTAATGTTACATACAATGTTGCATCTTCTAAACGCCATGTCCCTAATTTTTTACACGCCTCATCTATCGCTAGCAACTCAGCATGAGCTATTGATCTTTGCTCAGTTTCCCTTAAATTATGAGCAACACTAATTACCTCACCATCTAACACTATAACTGCTCCAATTGGTACTTCCTGCATTTCCTCCGCCTTTTTAGCTTCTTCTATCGCTAATTGCATAAAATAAATATCTCGATCTTGTTCCATAACATAGTCCTTTCATTACAAATAAAGTACACTTATTTCCATTTACTGCACAGGGGATAACTTTTACAAATTCAATCCACCCTAAAAGAAAAAGAGAGGGATTACATATGAAAAATACCGCCTTGCTCATTATCGATATGATTAATGATTTTCAATTTTCCCACGGACCCATTCTAGCTCAAAAATGCGAAACTATAACAAACCCTATTTTACAATTAAAGAAAAAAATGAAATCCTTCGGCTATCCTATAATTTACGTTAATGACCATTATCAACTTTGGAGATCTGATATCGACCAACTTATTACTCATTGTACAAATAAATATAGTGAAAATATAATTCATAAGATTGCTCCAAGTTCTGATGATTACATTTTTATTAAACCACATTATTCCGCTTTTTATGAAACACCTTTAAATTCATTACTAGGTTATTTAAAAATAGAAAATCTAATATTAACAGGAGTTGCCGGGAATATATGCATCCTATTTACAGCTAATGATGCTCATATGAGAAATTATAAATTGTATGTACCACAGGATTGTATCGCCTCTAACAACGACCAAGATAATATACATGCTTTAAAAATAATGGAAACTACATTGAAAGCAAATATAACATCGTCATCCAAAATAAAATTTAATTAATACATATATCTATTTTCTAACTTTTTATATCAAATTAACCCACTCGCTTCCCTCTTGTGCTACAATAATTCTGTTTTGTGTTTTTAGTAGTCACGGTAAATCACTGATTGAAAGGAGGAAACAGCGTGACCGGAGTACCATTTATCACGGTTGAAGGACCAATTGGTGTTGGAAAAACTTCACTTGCGAAGGAAATTTCAACTCACATGCAACTCCACTTACTAAAAGAGATTGTTGATGAAAATCCCTTTTTAGGAAAGTTTTATGAAGACATCGACGAATGGAGTTTTCAAACAGAGATGTTCTTTCTTTGTAATAGATACAAACAATTAGAAGATATTAACATAAAGTATTTGAATCAAAGGAAACCAGTAGTAGCAGATTACCATATCTTTAAAAATTTAATTTTTGCATCCCGCACATTAAAAGACTCTCAATATGACAAGTACATGCAAATTTATCGTATCCTTACACAAGATATGCCTGTGCCAAATGTCATTGTTTATTTAACAGCTAGCCTAGAAACATTGCAAAAACGAATCGCCTTGCGCGGAAGAGAATTTGAAAAAAACATGGATCCAAATTACTTACTACAGCTCACAAAAGATTATGAAACAGCAATGGATACTTTTAGAAAAGATCATCCGGAGATACCAGTATTGAAATTTAATGGAGACGATATGGATTTTGTAAAAAATCCTGATGATTTAAACGTCATCCTATCTGCCCTTCAAAATACTCTCTTAAAGGAGTCGAAATAATAATGAATTTAAGGCAAAAATATGATATACCCAATGATGCAGTAATCACTATCGCCGGAACGGTAGGTGTGGGTAAATCAACTATGACAACTGCATTAGCTAATGCTTTAGGTTATCGCACATCATTTGAAAAAGTAGATTCCAATCCATATTTGGACAAATTCTATGCGGACTTCACTCGCTGGAGCTTCCACCTACAAGTGTACTTTTTAGCAGAACGATTTAAGGAACAAAAAAGAATTTTTGAATATGGTGGCGGTTTTGTTCAAGATCGTTCCATTTACGAAGACACTGGAATTTTCGCAAAGATGCATCATGAAAAAGGTACAATGACGGAAACTGATTATGAAACATACAAAGGTTTATTTGACGCTATGGTCATGACTCCTTACTTCCCTCATCCAGACTTATTAATTTACTTAGAAGGTTCTTTCGATGATATTGTCGATCGCATTCAAGAACGTGGGCGCCCAATGGAACAGCAAACACCAATTGAGTACTGGAAAGAAATGCATGGACGTTATGAAAACTGGATTAACAACTTTAATTCATGTCCTGTATTACGCTTAAATATTAATGAGTACGATATTTTAAAAGATGGTGATTCAATCGAACCAATCATTAAAAAAATTGGCCATTTTTTAAAACAAACACGTAAACTTGTAAAATAAAAAACCCGTGCATATGCACGGGTTTTCCTATTAAATTACTTCTTCTTTGTTGGAGCAATAATTTCACTCTCAGGTTTTCCTGCGTTAATACGCTGACGAACAGTACTTGTACTAATATCGTATGCTTCAGCAATCTCTTTAACAGTCATTTCTTTCCCGTTAATTACTGCCGTTAATACTTTACCTGTACGTTTTGGAGCTGCCTCTTTCTTTACAGCTGGTTTTTCAACCTTTTTTGGTGCCTCTACTTTTGTCTCAGCTTGCTTTACATCACAAGTGCAACCACAAAGTTTACGGAATGTATCATCACTTATAATGCGTGACACATTTGCACCACTGTTTAAAATTCTATTGTTCTTACAGACAGGACATTGTACATAATATAAAGTTTTTCCATCTAAAGGAAACGTTTGTATAATAAGATCCATGTTGACTCCTTTCATATCTATGAAGATAATCATCGGAATATGAGTGTGTAATAAGGACAAAATTACCTTACACCATACTTTATGATTGGTTTTAAAATAAAAACTCGTTACGTGTTGGTAACGAGTTCTCCAATCTCCACTTATATGCGCTGTTGTCAATTATATCTGGAGGAGGTAGAGGGATTCGAACCCCCGCGCGACTCTCGCCGCCTGTCGGTTTTCAAGACCGATCCCTTCAGCCAGACTTGGGTATACCTCCATATTGACATCAAATATAATATCAAAAGAAAAACAGTTAGTCAACCCTACTAAAATAAATTATGAGGAAAGGAAAATTTTACTTTCCCCTTCCTACATTACAGTACTGACAACGCTCATAATTACCAATCACTCATACCGATGAATGTTTAAATTTACTTAATAACTGTTTTTCCTCCCATATAAGGGCGAAGAACTTCTGGAATTATAATTGTACCATCTTCTTGTTGGTAGTTTTCTAAAATAGCTGCAACCGTACGTCCAATTGCAAGACCAGATCCATTTAATGTATGGACATGTTCTGGTTTTCCATTTGGCTCACGGCGGAAACGGATATTTGCACGTCTCGCTTGGAAAGCTTCAAAATTACTACAAGAAGAAATTTCACGATATGTGCCATAGCTTGGAATCCATACTTCAATATCGTATTTCTTCGCTGCTGTAAATCCTAAATCGCCTGTGCACATGCTCATAACGCGATATGGCAACTCTAATAATTGTAACACGCGTTCTGCATCATTTGTTAATTTTTCTAACTCTTCATAAGAATCTTCTGGTTTTACGAACTTCACAAGCTCTACTTTATTGAACTGATGCTGGCGAATTAAACCGCGTGTATCGCGACCAGCTGAACCTGCTTCAGAGCGGAAGCAAGAGCTAAATGCAGCATATCTTATAGGCAATTGCTCTTTATTTAAAATCTCATCACGATGCATATTCGTTACAGGTACTTCAGCTGTTGGAATTAAGAAATAATCTTCACTTTCAATACGGAATGCATCTTCTTCAAACTTTGGAAGTTGTCCTGTTCCTGTCATACTTGCACGGTTTACCATATATGGAGGTAATACTTCTTCATATCCATGCTCATCAGTATGAAGATCAAGCATAAAGCTAATTAAAGCACGCTCTAATCTTGCACCAGCACCTTTGTAAAATACGAAGCGGCTTCCTGTTACTTTCCCAGCGCGTTCAAAATCTAAAATTCCTAAATCAGTAGCAAGATCCCAATGTGGTTTTGGTTCAAAAGTAAATTCTTTCACTTCTCCCCAAGTACGCGCTACTACATTATCATCCTCTGTTTCACCGACTGGAGCAGACTCATGAGGGATATTTGGAATAGATAACATTAATCTTTCTAAGTCTTCTTCAACTGTGCGAAGTTCGTTATCAAAATCCTTTACTTTTTCTCCAACCTCACGCATTTCTAAAATTAGAGCTTCTGCATCTTTCTTTTCGCGCTTTAATACAGAGATTTGTTGAGACACTTCATTACGTTTACTTTTTAATTCTTCTGTCTGAACAAGTAGTTCTCTTCTTCTCGTATCAAGTTCTTCAAAACGTCCGAAATCAGTTAGATCTTCACCTCTATGCTGTAATTTCGCTTTTACTTCTTCAAAGTTTGTACGTAAAAATTTAATATCAAGCATTATATACTCCTCCTTTTATTTTATAAAACACAAAAAACTCCCGTCCCTATATAAAGGGACGGGAGTTAACCCGCGTTGCCACCCTAGTTGAAAGCATTACCGCTTTCCTCTCAAGTAGAAATAACGGCTCTTCACCGGGAATGCTTACTAATCCAAAAGATGTTCCACATTCCATTCCAGGATGGATTCACAAACTGTTTCTATCGATTTCCACCAACCATCGACTCTCTATAAGAAACAACATTTGTTACTATTTCCTATCAACACGCTTATTTTATAAAATTGTTACCATCAATTTACTATAATCTTATACAAGTTGCAAGTTACTTATACAACTTTTTTCATTTTCGCTTCTTTTACCATTTCAACAAAGTATGCTGTGACACGATGATCATCTGTTAATTCCGGATGGAATGAAGCAGCTAAAAACTGATCTTGTCTTACCGCTACCATTCGGTCACCATGCTTAGAAAGCACTTCAACATTATCAGCTACTTCTACAACATACGGCGCACGGATAAATACACCAACGAAGTCTTCACCCACGCCTTCAATTGAAAGCGCAGCTTCAAAACTATCCTTTTGGCGTCCGAACGCATTGCGCTCAACTGTAATATCCATAGCACCAATATGTGCTTCTTCATAGCCAATAAGTGTTTTCGCAAGAAGAATCATCCCTGCACATGTACCAAACATTGGTTTACCAGACTTTGCAAATGTGCGAAGTGGTTCCATGAAAGCATACTTATCAATAAGACGGCGCATTGTTGTACTTTCACCGCCTGGTAAAATAAGACCATCAATCTCTTCAAGTTGCTCTATACGCTTTACAACAACAGCTTCGGCACCACTTGCTTCAACTGATTTTACATGTTCACGAACTGCACCTTGAAGACCTAGTACACCGATTTTCACCATTTTAAAGTTCTCCTTTAATTACCATCCACGCTCTTGCATGCGTTGTTCTGGTAATAACGTTGAAATTTCGATACCTTTCATTGCATTACCTAACCCTTTAGAAAGGCTTGCAATTAGTTCGTAATCTTCATAATGAGTCGTTGCTTCAACGATTGCACGTGCAAATCTCTCTGGGTTTTCTGATTTGAAGATACCAGATCCAACAAATACCCCATCAGCACCAAGTTGCATCATTAATGCAGCATCTGCTGGTGTTGCTACACCACCTGCCGCAAAGTTTACAACTGGTAAGCGACCAAGACGTTTAATTTCAAGTAATACTTCGTAAGGAGCACCAGTATTTTTTGCATATGTCATTAACTCATCTTCACGTAGACTCGCAACTTGACGGATTTCTGCATTGACTTGGCGCATATGACGCACTGCCTCTACAATGTTTCCTGTTCCTGGTTCACCTTTTGTACGAAGCATAGATGCACCTTCTGCAATACGACGTGCAGCTTCTCCGATATCACGGCAACCACATACAAATGGAACTGTGTAATCACGTTTATTTAAATGGTATACTTCATCAGCAGGAGTTAATACTTCACTCTCATCGATATAGTCTACCCCTAATGATTCTAATACACGTGCTTCTACAAGGTGACCGATACGGCATTTTGCCATAACCGGAATTGACACTGCACCCATAACTTCTTCAACGATTGTTGGGTCTGCCATACGAGAAACGCCACCTGCTGCACGAATGTCTGCTGGTACACGCTCTAATGCCATAACGGCAACTGCGCCTGCCTCTTCTGCAATTTTTGCTTGTTCAGCGTTAATTACGTCCATAATAACGCCGCCTTTTTGCATTTCTGCCATTCCACGTTTTACACGCTCTGTCCCTGTTACATTTGTCATGTACAAAAACCCCCCTAGGTGAATTGCTTTCCCCCGTTAAAGGCGAAAATTAAGAATACTCTTACATTCTACCACTAACTATCAGATGCTTGTCTACTACTTTTTCATAAAGTCGGTATGAAAAATAGGAATAAAAAAAAAGCCCCTACCATGAGGAGCTTTTAAAACCAACCTTTTACTGTATCAACAGCACTATTCCACATACCACTAAAGAATGAACCAATTCCGCGCATAGCACGAGTAAACCAGTTTGCTTCTTCTACTTCAGATGTTGTTACAAGATCCACTTGCAACGACTTACCAGTTAAAAATCCAGGGTCGTTTGTATCTTTTGGCGTAATTACCATTTGACCAAGCGCAGCTCCCTTTTTAATAGGTGCTTCTTGTCCCTTACTTGATTCTTTTAATTCTGTTTTATAAACATCTTTACTTCCTTTTGGCACTGGAAGTGAAATAGCTTGTTTCGTTTGAACTGCTACATCTTTATCTTTCGCATTTTCTACTCTTACTGTTTCTTGTCCTTTTACTGAAGAACCTTTTTTATACATTTGTTTCACTTCAAAGTTAGCAAATCCATAATCATATAGCTTCTTTGTTTCATCAAAACGTGCTGTATGAGAACTTGTTTTAATAACTACAGAAATAAAACGCATACCGTTTCTTTCAACCGTACCAGTGAAGCAATCTCCTGCTTCTGGAGTTGAGCCTGTTTTCAGACCATCTACGCCATCATATTCTTTAACTAAGCCCTTTAACATCCAGTTCCAGTTTGACATTGCAAACTTCTCTTTTTCTGGACGGAATTCTTTTTTAGGAATTTTTGCTGTATCTAACACTTTTGGATAATCTTTAATTAAATGTTGTGCTAAAGTTGCAACATCCTTTGCAGACATTTTATTTTCTTCATCCGCTGTTGTTCCTTCAGGATGCATTCCCTTTAAATCTTTATTCGTTAAACCTGTAGAATTGACAAATTTATAATTTTTCAATCCTAGTTCTTTCGATTTATCATTCATCATTTTTACGAAATCTACTTCTTTACCTGCAATTGCTTCTGCTAATGCAATTGTTGCACCATTTGCAGAAAAGATTGCCATTGCCTCATATAACTCTTTTACTGTATAAGAGCCACCATTTTCTAACGCAACATTTGATAATGAAGCATCTTGTGAAACCTTATATGCATATTCAGAAACCTTAATTTTCTGGTCCCACTTAAGTTTTCCTTTATCCACTGCTTCATGAACTAAATATTCACTCATCATCTTTGTCATACTAGCAATGGATAATAATTCATCTGCATTCTTTTGATATACAATTTTCCCAGAATTCGCTTCTACTAAAATTGCCGCACCTGCTTCAATGTTTAAAGCGGCTCCTGTTTCAGCTGATGCATTGCTATATGGCATAAAAATGCTACAAGCTAGTGTAATCACTGTTACCAAAGCAATGAATCTTTTGCAAAACATACCTTTCACTTTTGTTACCCCCAATATCTATGTACTCACATAACCGTTATTCTAACATAATCAAAAAAAAATAGACAGAGATATCAAATCTCTGTCTATTTGTATATAAGACATTATAATGAGTAGTTTGGAGCCTCTTTTGTAATTTGTACGTGATGAGGATGGCTTTCACGTAAGCCAGCACCTGACATACGAATGAATTGTGCATTCTCGCGTAAGAATTCTAAATCCTGTGCCCCGCAATATCCCATACCCGCACGTAAGCCACCAACTAATTGGTGAACTGTATCTGCTAAAGGTCCTTTATATGGCACTCGTCCTTCGATACCTTCTGGGACAAGTTTTTTATTTCCTTCTTGGAAGTAACGATCTTTACTTCCTTTTTCCATCGCACCGACAGAACCCATACCACGATACACTTTAAATTGACGACCTTGGTAAATTTCAGTTTCTCCAGGACTTTCGGCAACACCAGCAAACATACTACCTAGCATAACAACATGTGCTCCTGCTGCTAAAGCTTTCACCATATCACCAGAGTACTTAACACCGCCATCAGCGATAACTGGAATACCGTGTTTACGAGCTTCGGTTGCACAATCATAAACTGCTGTTAATTGTGGTACACCAACACCAGCTACAACGCGTGTTGTACAAATAGAACCTGGTCCAATACCAACTTTAACTACGTTTGCACCAGCTTCAATTAATGCTTTCGTTGCTTCAGCTGTAGCAACATTTCCAGCGATGATATTTAATGATGGATATTTAGCACGAACTTCTTTTACCTTATCAATAACACCTTTAGAATGCCCATGGGCTGTATCAAGTACAATTGCATCTACACTAGCTTTTACTAATGCATCTATACGAAGCATAGCATCAGCTGTTACACCAACTGCTGCTCCAACTAATAAGCGTCCTTGCTTATCCTTAGCAGAGTTTGGAAATTCAATTACTTTTTCAATATCTTTTATTGTAATAAGCCCTTGTAATACACCGTTATTATCAACAAGAGGGAGTTTTTCAATTTTATACTTTTGTAGGATCTTTTCAGCTTCTTCCAGTGTAGTACCAACTGGAGCTGTAATTAACTGTTCTTTTGTCATTACGTCAGAAATTTTGATTGAGTAGTCTTGGATGAAACGCATATCACGGTTTGTAATAATACCAACTAATTTTCGCTCATCTAAATTATTTACAACCGGTACACCTGAGATACGATATTTTCCCATAAGATGTTCTGCATCATATACTTGATGTTCTGGAGTTAAGAAGAAAGGATCTGAAATAACGCCGCTTTCAGAGCGCTTTACTTTATCAACTTGCTCTGCTTGTTGCTCAATAGACATATTCTTATGAATAATTCCTAAACCACCTTGGCGAGCCATTGCAATAGCCATGTCAGCTTCTGTTACTGTATCCATTCCTGCACTAATTAACGGGATGTTTAGCTGTAAGCTTTCAGATAAAACTGTTTTAACACTTACTTCTCTTGGTAATATATCTGACCTAGCTGGTACAAGTAATACATCATCAAAAGTCAAACCTTCTTTAACAAATTTAGATTCCCACATAATTGTTCCCCCTATGATACCAGAAATTATTATTAGTAGCTTATCAATTGGTTAAAATACTGTCAAGGACGTATATATATGTTAGAATTTTTAGACAATAAAAGGAGCGTAATATATGCATCAAACATCTTATACTTGGCAGCAGTTAAGTTTCTTTTTTTCATCTCAAAATGTACAACGTTATCTTGCCCGTTGTTATGAAAAATCCTCTATTCAGGATGCCGAAAAAAAAAGTTTTGAAAATTGTTATCCCTTTATTTATTACCTAGAACACGGGAAAAATTATTATGAATTATATAAGAAAGCTCCATTTTCTATTCAACCAATGTTGTTATTTTATGGAATTAGTCAACTTTTTAAAGCATGTCTACTAACCATTGATCCTAACTATCCTGAATCCACTACTGTTTTAGCTCATGGCGTTACAACTCGCAAACGAAAAAAACAAGGGTATCAATTTTTAGAAGATGAGGTGAAGATACAAAAAAACGGATTGTTTACTCATGTTGCAGAACAACTGTTTCACATGAAACACTTAGAAGCAGAAAAATTTAACATGCTAGAACTAATGGGAAATATTCCAGAATTACAAAATTTGTTTCGCTATAGTCAAAAAGGATCAACTTTATATAAAATCGATTCAACAATTAAAAATGAGCTCTCCTTTTCAGTCAACCTACTAGATCGATTACATATGACTAAAGAGAGATTTTCTCGCTACATTGAAACATCTTGTAAGCATTTATCAATGCGACACGTACCTGAGAAAACTAATGAATCGAATTTACTTTTTACGGCGCCCATTCAATCATGGAATCCTATGTACAGTACTCCTTTATACTATGAACATCTTACTAATACTTATTATTTACCACTTACGACTGATCCTAGAAATCCTAAGCCAGTATTACCTGAACTCCTTGTTCATTATTTATTGCTCTATAATTTAAGCATGATTTCTAGGTATGAAACAGATTGGTGGTATGACTTACTTGGAAGCTATGGCTCTGAAGATTATCCATTTATTTATCAATTTCTTAATATTTCTGCTCAAAAAATCCCTTACTATATTTCATCATTTTTACTAACAGAACCTAACCTATTTCATGGGAAATAAAAAAACACAAGTCAAAAGACTTGTGTTTTTAGTTGCTTGGCGACGTCCTACTCTCACAGGGACAAGGTCCCAACTACCATCGGCGCTAGAGAGCTTAACTTCCGTGTTCGGTATGGGAACGGGTGTGACCTCTCTGC
>NZ_JAKUFQ010000118.1:0-14869 GCF_022663475.1 Bacillus cereus group sp. BfR-BA-01382 | reverse complement strand
CACATTAATCCAACATATGTCACCAGAGCATTTACATTTGTACCTGGGAGACTTAAAAAATTCAGAGTTTCATTTTTTAAGAAGAGTGAGGCATGTGAAGTATGTTTGCATGGAAGAACACGAAATGACAAGTATGTTATCAAAATTATGGAAAGAGGTATTGCATAGAAGAAAGTTAATGGAAGAATATGAGCTGGGTCATATTGATGAATATAATCAAATAATAAAGGATAAACCTTTACCCTATATTTTTATTGTCATTGATGAGGTAGCAATGCTACAGGACGAAAAGGAATGTGTCACCATAATAGAAAAAATATCAGCTGTCGGCAGAACGCTTGGTATCTTCCTCATGCTAAGCATGCAACGTCCAGATGCAAAAATACTTGATGGTAAGTTAAAGCTTAATTTGACGGTAAGAATGGGCTTTAAATGTGCTGATTTAATTAACAGTAACATTGTGGGGACGCCTGGGTCAGAAAATTTAAGTCAATCAGGCCAAATGATTTTAAAATTAGATGGTTTAAAAAAGGTGCAGGCTCCTTTTTTGGCATTGGACCAGGCAAAAGAAATAATAGAACCGTATCGTTTATCTAAAGAGCAAAGTACAAAGAAGGAAGAACAGGGTCATCAAGACGATAAAGTCTTTGGGGTGTTAGATGATGCTAACGAATAGAGATAAGCAAATTATAGGCCATTTACAGCAATTTAGATGTATGTCGCGTAATGATATTATTGATCTTCATTTTAGAAACGTGAAAAATGCAGTAACATGCTGTAATACTGTTACAAAGCGGTTAAGCCGCGAAGGATATATTGATGTAGATACATCACAACGTCCATACGTGTATTTCCCTTATCCAAATACCATTCGTAAAGGAAGCCAAAAGATACGTCACTTTTTAGCGATTGTGGATGTATATAAGCAGTTATTACGAACCGAAAGACCGAAAATTTTTCAAGTAGAACCTAAATACAAAAAAGGTTATATGGAACCCGATATATTTACTATTTGGCGTAAAAGTCCATTTTTTATAGAAGTTCAGAACTCCATTTATAATAAGGCTACAATCCAAGCGAAAATAAAACGTTATGAATCTTATTATCGTAGCATGGAATGGAAAAAAGAATCCTGGCAACCGAAACATAATATGGTATTTCCCTCACTTTTAATCCTTACTGACCTCAAATATCCAATCTCTAGTTCTAATTTCCGTATTTTTCAAGCACCTTCTATTCAGCATTTTCTTACACAAGTTCAGCAACCTAAAGATATTTCGGTTCAAATAGGTTCAGTCAAAGTAAAATTATGAAAGCACAAGATACTGTTTCTTGTGCTTTTTACATATCCCAAAAGTCATTGATTTTGGCGTAAGGATCAATTTTTCTAATAGCATTTAATAGCTTTTTCATGATTTCAGGTTTTGGGATATAATCTGTATCTCTACATGCTTTACTGATCGTTTGAACAGAAACTTTTGACTTTTTGGCTAGTTCCTGTTGTTCAATTCCTTGCCGATCTAACCATTTTTTTAATTTAGTCCTATTTTTGCGGAAAAACATTTAGCTCACTCTCCTGTCCTTAATTTTTTATTTACAATTATGGACAGGAAGTTAAATTCGTATACAATTCAATTCAACTTAAATTTAAGTAAAATACAAGAGAACGAGATTCATAGAGTATTTACACGAACGATTTATTAATAATTTTGATTGGAATGAGGTATACATACAATGCAAAGATTTGACTTACGCATTATACAACAAATCTTTGCAAAGCACTTTCCAAAAAAATTCAACTTAATCTATATCTAAAGAACATAAAAAAAGACTGTTTTGTTTTATTTGTATAAGATATGTGGTTGGAAAAGGATATATAGAAAGGGTTTGGGTATATTACGTTTTGAGCATTAGCTTAAAACTTTTTATTGGAGTGTGAAAAGATGACAGGTTTATTCGTTGTATTGGGTTGCACAATTATATTTTTTCTTTTGGCACAAATTCTCACTCCATCATCTACTTATAATCCTAATAATGATTCGCAACGGGTGAAATGCTCTAACAAATTAGAAAAGCGAGTATATGATGCATTGCGCTTTAAAGGTTATTATCCAACTGTACAATATAAAGTACCTAATAAGCGTTTTAAGTTAGATTTTGCATTTTTTGCCCCAAATGGTTTAAAAATAGACGTAGAGATTGATGGGCCTTTTCATCGAACACCAGAAGGAATCAAACGAGACAGTAGACGGGATAAATACATGAAAATAAATGGATGGAAAGTGATTCGTATTACTGACATTGCATTAAATAATAGGTTTGAAAAACAAATACTTTTGTTGGTGGCAAAATTAAATGAATTAGGGATAGAACCTTCTAAAGAAACCGGTTTTGTTATGTTAGAACAGGAATAAGACGTATGATGGAAAACTCCATCATACGTCTTTATTTTTTGAAAAGAACTTAGACCAAAATCCTTGTTTTTGTTCTTAGGTGGTTGTAATAAGTTTTTGTGATTCATGCATTTCATCCAAATCTTGTTTTAAGAGTATATCAATGCTATAGCACAAGTTGAATGCGTGGTTGTTAAAGAATAAACTAAAGTAATGGGAAGACAGAAAAAGGTACTCTAGGAATTAACAAAGTAATTAAGTGAAAATAGGGATCCCTATAACAAAGATCAAAATTAATGGATGCTATAGTATTGATACAGGTATGCTGAGTAGCTAAAGCGAAGACTAATTAGAAAATAATATGGAGCGCTATGGGAGTCCCTTGCAAGTATTAAGTGGAAATCGAAATATGAAAAATTCTTGCTTTCAAGCAGAATAAAAAGTGTACAATGGGTATTAAGGATTAGTAAAATGATAGTGTGGTAAGAGTGTAGCAATACTATAATGGAGGTGGTTGAATGGAGAGAAACGATGATGTTGTAAGTGAAGTGTACTTAAAAACAATAGATGTCTCCCATATCACCAATCTAGCAGAAAGTACAATTAGAAAATATAGCTTAGAACTCGAAAAACAAGGTTATGAGTTTAATAAAGATGGCGATACAAGACTGTATCATGCCGATGATGTGAAAGTTTTTAATACTCTAAAAGAGATTAGAGAAAAAACTAAGGTTTCATTGAATCACGCTGTTAGCGTGTTGATGACACAGCAATCTCGTGCGACACAGAGTGTAGCGCGTTCGGAAGTTGCTGTGAAAAGGTCTCAGAGTGAAGAGGAGCAATACGCGCTACAATCTATATCGAGCGAAATTCGAAATTTTTTAGAAGATATAAAGACTGAATTTATAGGTTTTCGAAAAGAACTTGAAATCGAACGTCAAAGCAATGATGTATTCAAACAAGAGCTTGAAGCAGAGCGTGAAAAAAATCAGGAATTAGAAAAGAAACTTGATCTTATTATGACGGAATTAAAAAAAATCAACGCTAAAGCTGATATTTCTAACCAAGAACCCAAAAGGAAGAAATTATTTGGGATATTTTAAGTTTATACAAAACAAAAAGAGTTGCTCATATGACAGCAACTCTTTTTTGTTTTAGAAATCTGGATCTTCTAAATCGTCTTCGTCTAATGATCCTGTAATGTTGGTATTAGTTATTAATTGTCCCATTTGACCTACGTCTTTTAATAAATCGTCTGCCAGGGAATTATGGGTATTATCATCGTTTTGCATAAGAACAGCAGATACAGGAGCCACCTGGAGATCTGAAATTGTTTGTGTAATTTGTTTTATGGCATTCATCATTTGTTCTTGGTTTTTTGAGACATTTAGAAGTTCTTTTTTTGCATCAAAGGGCTCTTTTTGTGTTAAGTCTTGTTCAACTAATTGAATAATATAAGTTGCCAGCTTTTTTGAGCGGGCTTTTTGCTCAAGGTGATTATAAACTTCTTCGCTCATGTGATCTGTTCGAAGCCCAAACACTGTTTGTTTCTCGGTCTTTTTAGTACGACCCATAATGCGGCTCCTCCTTTCTGGCTATACTTATTTCTCTGTTTTTTGCAGCATTTCACCGCGACTTTTTACTTCAAGACCATATAAATTTAATTTGCGTGAATCTGGTAAGAAAATATGATTTGCTTGAGCGATTTCAGCTCCATACATTTCTTCTATGACTTCATGAATGCTAGCTTCTAGTATTGGGGCAACACCACCGAAATAAACATATTTATAAACTTTATCAGCTGGCGCAGGCATTACATCTTGGATTTTTAAAATTAGAAACTTAGCAAATTCTTTTAGAGAAGAGCGAACTTTGTCCGTTAAATCTACACGCTGGCCAGTGTTTCCATCAACTAATTCCATTTTTGGTTTTTGGAAATTGTTTACTATAAATGTTTCAAATGAACGTAAATCAGAGAATTTTTCTAGGAACTTTTCTTTTCTTAATTTTTCAATATGAGATAGATAAGATAATTTGTCTATCGGTTGCATAGAATCACGGTTCTTAGGTGATTTTAAACCGGCTGGTGATAATACTAGATCAATTGTTCCACCGCCAATATCGACCAGTACTGTATCGTTGTTATCAAATTGATTTGCTTCTTCACGATCTTCTAATTCAAAATTCTTTTTAATTGCTAAACGTGCAATTTCGCCTTCGATACGACAAGTTGCTTTTTCTACAGTTATTTTTAAAGTTTTTTCCATTCCTGGAGTATGTATTTTAACTTCATGCTCTCCAGCAAATCTTTCTGCCATGGCATTTTGGGCTTCACTAAATTTGGCTGTTCGTTTCAGTAACCATATAGGTAACATTGTTTGGAAATATTCAATTTCAATTGTATTGTCATCCGATTCGCGCTGTTCATTAATAGCATGATAGAAAGAAACAGCTGATAAAAACATCACATAAGGGATAGGGCTTGTAATCTTGTCATGAAGTTTATTGACATGATTGTTAGCTAATGCGTGTTTTGCAGCCTCGTCTCCAACTAAGAAGAATCGTTCAGTGTCTTCTCCTGGGATTGTTGTTGAAATAAGCAGGCGAGATAATAATTCTTTAGGATTAGTAATGGTTGCTACAAAATGAGAGTCAGCTTCATCTTTGCTGATTTCTACAACGTTTGTAGGAGTTTCAATATAGAAACCATCAATTAAGTTCATATCAAGTGAGTTTCCAGAATCCTTATTCATCATAGTAATTTTCATTAACTATTCACTCCTTTAGTCATCTTGTTAACAATATAACATTTTTTTGTTGTTTTAGGAAGATTGTTTTTGGATAAAGTTAACAAAAATAATAATGAAAAAACCTTATAATTTATATGTTTTTTGATTATTATTTTTGTTATTTTTTATTTATGTTAACTTTAAATTTAATTGTTAACTTTTCTAATTTATATGTGTTTTTTACAGGGTATATGTTCGTACCTTTGAATTTTATTTTTTCGACAGAGGAGTTCCTCTTACAAATTTTTAGGACTAAAAATAAATAATATATATGCCGTTTATAGAAAAAAGGTTAATTTATAAGATGAAAATTGAATTTTTTTGAAGATTGTTCGTAATTAAGTGAAACTAGGAACGAAGAGCGTAGGACGGTTTTGGGTGATATAAGTGAATTGTCGTTTGGTGTCGAAAAAAATATCGGTTGTGTTTATTGTGGCTAATAACGCGCCTATGTAGGCTAGTTGAGGTTTATTGGAAATATTTTCGGTTTAAAAATGGGTTGCTTACTTTTTCCTGTTTGGATAATGTGCTAGAATGATAGTATCAACTATATGAACGGACTCATGCCTCCACACCAACCAATTTGTGGAAAGGAGGAGGTGATGGGAGTGGAACTTTTGAAACATCCAGATATTGTTAAATCGATTTGTTTAGTGGTTCAGACAGTCGGAACATTAGGGATAACTTTTTATTTCCAAAATAAAAATACAAAAACGCCCAAGTAGTTGCACCTACATAGGACGTTTAAGTAAATAAGTCGTGTATTAAGCTGTTTATGAATCCGTTTCATTGTTGTTTACATATGAGAATAAACGTTGCACCGTTTATTCTCTTTTTTATGGATTCATTTTATATAAACCTACTTTTTGTAAGTTTATTACTAATCGGAAATAGTGGTTAAAACTGGTAATGAAATATCACTATGTTGGTTTGCAAAAAGAATTTACACTGTATGACTACAGTAATACTACAGTAATAAAAAAATAATTATTTAATTTTTTTATAAATGATAGGATAGTTTTGAAAATTAATATTCAAAAACTTGATAAAAAAATTAAATATTAACTGTACTAATAACTTTTATTTTGACTAAAGTTTATTGATTAATTTTAGTTATTTGTAGGAAGTTAATAGTAGCTATATAAGAAATATTGTTAATGATATAATTTAATTTTTTTCATACAAACAGTGTATATTCTTTGTTTATTTGGTATTTATTTTACCAAAATTACTTTGTAGAGGTAAACCCTCTACAATTAAGAGTATAACATCTTAATTGATAAAAGTGTAATTTTTAAGAGGAAAAGTATATAAAAAAGTGTGTTGAAAATTTTATAGGTTTGCTATAAATTAAATCAAAGTTTTTATAATAAATAATGATTTTTTATTTTATTTTTGGACAAAAAAACAAATAAAAGAGTTAATTTGCTTGTTGATTTTAAAAGAAGAAAGTTTAATTTTGTACAAGTAATATAGATTTAGTTTTTTTAGTTCTAATCATAATTTCAGTTGAAATACTATTATTTAATCAGAAAAGAACTTTTAATGTGAGAAAATAACATGTATTCCTTCCTTTCCAATCCATATATTTAATTATATGGATTGGAAAACTAAAAAGGTAATTTTAAAAGCATCTTGGAAAAAATACGCTAAGTAAAAATAAAATGAGCTGCCCATATAGACAGCTCATTTACATAATTCTCGTTATTGGAAGTAATACGTAATTCACTTACATATCAATATTATTAATTACTTCTTTTTCAACTTTAAACAAATTTAGAATGTCGTTTTCTAATCTTTCAGCATTAAAATCTTTCTTAGCCTTTGTTCCTAGTATTCTTACACACTCAATGACATTTTTAATGATTAACAATTTCTTTGCGACACGATCAGCATTTAAAAACGTTTTAATATTAATTCTTAATCTTATATCCGCTTCTTTATCTTTTCTTTTGAAGAGTTTTCTTTCTTTGAAAAAGCCTGCGTCCTCAAGTTCGGGTATTATCTCAACAATAATTGGAATAATACCTATGCTTTCAATCTCATTACCATAGTGATTATTTTCAAGCTTTTTTAAGGTATTTTCTACTTCTTTTATTAGGTTTACATCATTATGTTTAACCGTCTTCCAAACTTCACAACTCATGAAAAATTCCATTACATGTCCTCCAGAGTTAAATTCCCTTTTTATTTTCTTAATTCTATGTATACCATATTCATGCTTGGTTAACATAACGTCTTATTATCGGTAGCAAATACTTTGATAGAAACCTTGTGTTTATGAGTTTTCTTGTCTTTCTGTCTATGTATCTCTTATACATGATTTTATACATCGTTGATATAGCAAGGATTCTAGGGATCTCCGTTATTCTCTTTTTGTATAAAATCTTGTATATAGAAAAAAGATTTGGATGTGGGTATTTGGATGTGATGAGTATTCAATTTTAAAATTGGGTCTGTAATAGGAATTATACAAATTCCCTATGTAAAGAGTATGGAAATTAAGAGTTTGAAACAAGTGATAAGTGAATTATTAGGAAAAAGGGTATATCATTGCTATAGCGAATATATTTTTGAGGTGAGACGCTATTATATAGTCCTGGCGAAGTGGCAGAGCAATTAAATATCCAATCTAGCACATTACGTAAGTATGCTGATGTACTTGAAAAAGAGGGTTATACCTTCATAAAAAACGAACGTGGGCATACGAAGTATAGAGAAAGCGATGTAATAGTATTTCGTAAGGTTATAAACCTAAAGAATGACACAGGCATGACATTAGAAAATGCCACAAAGCAAATAGTATCATGGCATCAAGACGTTGAAGTGTTGCCATTAGAGCGGCATGAAATTGAGCGCTATGAAGAACCTGATTTCAACGCTACACCGCTACAAACGATGATTCAAGAGCAACAAGAAGTGATTAAAAAGCAAAATTACTTGTTACAAGAATTAAACAAACGTTTAGTTGAGCAAGATCAGCAATTCGCACAAAGAGAATCAGAGTTATTGAGCGCTATACAATCGATACATTATTATCAGAAAATTCTATCGAATACATAGCGAAGAACCAGGTCCGCGATGAAATGCTCATGCAAACGATCAGAGAAGTTCAAGAAGTTAAGAAGATGATAGCAGCAAGTAAGGATAAGAAATGGTTCGAGTTTTGGAAAAAGGGCTCTCCAACTATGGGGAGCCCTTTTTTAATATTTAAGTGTGTTTAAATCACTTAGAAGTAGAGGATTCATTTTTTCGTTTTGTGTATTGGTTTTAAATAAATTCACGTACTGTATGAGGGTAGTGATTATTACTCACCTATCTAATTGGGAGAGAAGCCCCTATATTTAATATAGGTCGTCTCCAACGACTATATAACAAGCAAAAAATGGTATAATTAAAGTAACAGATATTAGTGGAGGTACTTATGAAAATTGATATTAAAGAAATATTAACATTGCCAAATAACATCATGGCTGCCTTAACATTAGCAACAGGAATTCTATTATTTTCACCAGATTTCTTCCTAGGAAAGCTTTTCATGCTTAGTTTTAGGGAAAAGAACGGCTTTATGATTGGTATAGTATTTATAGTCTCTTTATCAATACTGACTATTAATTTGATTTATAGAACAACAAAAGCCGTACAATCTAAAAACGTCAAAAAGAAATTCTACGCTGAAGCAGAAAAAAGACTAAGAAAATTAAACGACTATCAGAAGTTCATCATATATTCACTATATAACGAGTATAATCGGACTTTACCTCTTCCTTTACATGATGGGGCTGTTTTAGAGCTTGAAACCAATTTTATGATTGGAAAGGCAACGACGCAATACATGATTGACGATTTAAATAATGCGGAAATTCCTTATTTATTACAACCATGGGTTTCTAATGAGTTAGCGAATAAACCTGATTTATTATCCCATTTCTCATCTATTCATGAATCGAAAATGGTAGAAGCGGAAAATAGAAATACATCATTTTATTGATAATACATAAAAAAAGTACTTTTTAAGGAGTGTTTTTTAATTGTCCAACGTGGACAACTAAAAAGACACGATTGAATTTAAGTTTATTAAATACAGTGCTACGAGGTCGTGAAACGCGCGTCCACTTTTTTACTCAAAAATGAGTATTGCTATAGCGTAGGATGCTCAAAGTGATCTTCACATTATGAGGGGCAACGTAAAAATACTTTAATTTATAAACAAAAGAACTCTCAAAATGAAGTTATTATGGAGTATATTTTTTTGATGTTATACTTACAGTACTATTTTATGGATAAAAAACATATAAATAACCATCCGAATAAATTGAGCTTAGGATATAGGGGTCGAAACAAACAAGCTAGGGTAGTGTCTGTCTGGTAATGCGGACACTCCACCTAGCTCAATTTAGGAGGTGAAAATATGCTATTATCAATCTTTTTAGGAAGCGCCTGTTTTCTAGAAGAAAGTAAAATAGTAAAAGTATCAGGTGCAATGTTAATTGTACTTTCTACTTTTTTTCATAATGGCAGGGTTACCATTATGAAAAAAAGTCTACCCTATCTGGGGTACAGCCGAGATACATGTAATTTATGAGTCATAGGCTTACTTTTATTTTCAAACACGATCAGAACGAGGGTTTCTCTGTGATTTTTGAACCTATTATCATACACCCTAATCATACAATTGAAACGAAGTATTTTCAGTAGCTAACTAATGGATGATTAGGGTTAACACATAATAGACAAATTTTTTAATAAAAATAGATAAAGTAATATTTATAAGTTCAATAAATCAAACCTGGAAATAAAAGTAAGTATATAACCTATTTTTACACGTATCTCGGCTGAACCCTTATAAAGATGTTAATAATAGTGTTTCGAAAAAAATATATTAAGGATATCTGAGATTTTGTACAGTTTTTTTAACTAATTCATTAATAAATGTGAAATTTAAAATAAAATAAAATTAGATTAGGAATTTGTAAAAAAATGTATAGATTGATAGGATAAAAAGAGTTTTTCTTATGAGTTTTAGATTCCTTCTTTTTTTATTGATGGTACAATCAAAATTATGGAGGGATATTATGTTAATTTTTTATGTAATACTATTTTTTCTTATATTTGGTATTTCATTTTTTTTATTTTTTATATCTGGTTCACCAAAAATTAAGGCTAAAAACCTATCACGAATAATGGTTTGCTTAGGAATAAACCTACTTATAAGTCCAATATCTTTTCTTATAGGTGGGATAGCAGAATATGCAGGCGTTGTAGCAAATTATGGAGCTTATTTTGCAGGTGAGTCGACAATAGAACCTCCTCTAGTTAGTCGTACACTTTACTTTTTGGGGGGATTCTTCTTTATTCAGGTAATACCGCTTGTTATGCTACTTGTGGCTTTTTTGAGGTTTATTCAAAAGAAGAAAAAAGGATAAATAGAATTTCAAAATAATGTTCATTAACTAGAATTATTTTAATAATAAAGTCCTCCAGTTAAACAATTTGGAGGACTTTTAATAGTTTTTAAAATATATTTAATTCTAATAAAAGTATATAACATTTCGATTAGTAATACTTTTATTTTAATTTTACTTGTTCGAAGCGAGCCGCATCATGGAAATATTTAAGTGGTAATTCAATAATATCTTGAGTAAGGCTATAAACATGCAATGTTCCTATTTTAGTTCCGAAAGCACTTATTAAATCTTCTTTAATACGGTGATTAATTATAAGGCTATCATATTTATTTTTCTTATGATTTTCAATTTTTTTCATTACTTTCTTTTGGAATTCACTAGGAAATGCAGGATTTTCGATAGAATTAAAACCTGGTGCATTAAATGTTATTGCGAGTAATGCAGATCCAGGTAAGGCTCCATCAATCATCTCACTCTGTACCCATTGCGCTAAGTATCCACCAAGTGAATGACCTGTAAGATACATATTTCTCATATTTTGATAATCAGTACGTACTAATTGTCCAATATAAGCAGAAGCGTCTTCAGCTTGTAATTTATCAAGATTTAGTAATATTTGTTCATAATCTTGTAGTATCCAGTCTTGCCATTGTTGTGAACCTCTAAATGCAACTGTATAATCATATCTATCTTCTACAGTTGTTTTTCCTTTGATAACTAGTTTTCTATATACATATACATCTAGATCAGTTCTTTCATTTTTATATTTTTGGTATAATTTCCAATTTCCTAAAGCTGTTGTTTCACCGATTTCTTTTTCTTCATTATACGTAGATCTTGCCATTTCAAGAAGTTGCATTGTAATAGATAAGTTATTACTATCTTTTTCCATTTTAGAAACACCATTATCTCGACCTGATTTAATATCTTTATCAATTCGGATAGAACTATTTCCGCTTCCAATTGTGTATTCTTTAATTTGATCAAATGCCCAATTTGTTGGTAATGGGAATCCTAGGTTTCCACTAAAACCAGTAGACATGCCAGAGACGAAGCTGTATGTTGCGTACTTTTTGTCTGATACTTGAATACATACGTTTCGTGAACCGTATACTCCAATATCGTAATAACCATTTCCTAATTTTTTCATTCGTTCGTTGATTGCTTTGAAATGCGGTAAAATTTTGTCTTTAATTTCGTCACCGTTTGGATCAAAATCCACTGCAAAATAGATGGTTGTTCCAGATGGGAACCCATGATATAAAGCGGCTTTATAAGCTTTAATTGCATCTTCGTCACCTTGTTTAGCATTGAAATATTCTTTGTCTCCACCATTTGTTTGGTAGATAGGGAAAATACTAAGTCCGGCTGCAAAGATGTTATTGATTTCTCCGTCTTGAATTTTCTTATTTTTAGGATCTTTTACGTCAGCGTTTGTTAAATAACGTCCTACTGTTTCATATCCAGCTGCAACTAATGTTTTTGCTCGTTCAGGAGTAACTTCTGTACTACAATCACAAGCTTTACCTGAACGTTCTGGATCTCCTGTACTTACTAATAAAGAAGCCCATGTTTGAAAATCTGAAACACCAGTTGCTTTCAATAACGAAAAGTTTTGGAATTGTTTTAATTGTGTAGCTATAAATGCTGAGTAATTACCATCAAAGGGTACATCGTGACCATTGAAAATAAGGGCAGCTTGGAATAGGTACACAAAAGGACCTGTTGAACCTTCTTTTAATACGACTGATTGAATTTTTTCTTGTGTTTTTGGACCAAAATCTCCGTTAGCTACACCATCTGGTAAACCTTCTTCATATTGAATCGCAAACACTAAAGCTTTTTGTACATCACGTGAATAATTACCATCGCAAGGCATATAGTAAAAGTCAGCGCGATTGATATATTTGTTGTTTAACCATTGTTGGATCTTTCTAATTTTTTCACTTCCGTTATTAACTACTACATAAGCGTCCATTGTTAATAGTGCTTTGAATAATTTAGGAGTTACTGCGCCATCATTTGATATAGAGCCTAAGTTTTTTTGCATAGAAGCAATAGCAGACTGTGTACTAGGTCCATATGTTCCTGAAATGCCACCAGGTCCATAACCCTTGCAATATAAAGCGGATTGAATAATTTTTACGATATTTGGATTTGTATTAGATGTTGTACTAATTGGACATATCTTTGCAAGTTCTGCTAATGTACCATCGCCAAATCTTGTAGATGTTTCTGTAATTCCAAGTTCTAATTGTAACGCTCGTGTTAAGGCCCACATTGTAGACCAACCTGTTGTTCCAGTTACTTTAATTTCTTGATAACCAGCTCTACCTGTATAGGTTTTGTTTACCCACTCTTGTGCTTCTTTTACCATTTGATCCATTTTGATTACCCCTTTTTAATTATTTCTTAAGCTTAATTTAATAATGGGGTTAAAAATAAATATCCATATTTCAAATGAAATTCAATTAAATTAGGCTCTTACTCTATTAAGTGAAAGAAAGAGAGAATTAATAAAAACAGCAAAATATATTTTAAAAAATCTAATATAAACAAAAATAGCTATAACATTAGATTTGATAATCTGATGTTATAGCTATTTTTAAAGTAGAATTTTGTTTGTCGTGTGGGGACGTAACCCCCAGGTATTACGTATCTATCAATATGATAAGTGAAATTATTAAACGAAGGCACTAGCGGTTCGGCTCGTATAATCGCAATTCAAGCCGAGGATCCTCAATAGTTGCTTTTGGATGTATCGGCTTGGTGATATCCAAACTCGAGCTAAAAAAAGTTTTGCAAAGATTTAGGGATTCCTCAGTTTTTTTGTTGATATGCTGCAAAATTTATTTGATGATGTAGATTTTTTGTGTTTTTGGTCAAGGGAGTCGTAAAATAGCAAGCGAGGATGGATCTTAGGATAGGGCAAATCTAATGTCTTCGCTAGGATTCGTGGTTCTATTGTTAGAAAAAGGCGAATAAGAATATAGCATACATACAATAAGGGAATGCAGTATAAATCAGTCTACAAGCATTCCCTTGCTTATAAAGATGTTAATAATATTTTAATGCTGTTGCTACTATATATGTCATGTTGATTAAGAATAAAAAGATTAATATATCTAGTGTTAAAAAAACATATAATATTATTTTTAACTTTTTAGATATTTCGTTTTTAATCATATATATAATGAATAGCATTGTAGTTGATTGGAATAGCATGGTGAAAAATAAAAATGTAATAGCGAATACCATATTCCCTGGTGTAAATCCAGTATTCATAAGGAGTAGAGAACTAATTATATTAAGAATAAGCGTAGTTAGTATAAAAATATATTTGTAAATGTTTTTAATTTTGATCGCCTACTTTTTAATTTTTTAGTTGGTAATAAAGTTGTTTATTTTTATGGTTATATATAAGTATCTTTTTATTGTTTCCATCTACAATGTAAACATCTTTTTTTTCCCAATCTATTCCATGGGGTATGTCTTTTTCAATTGAAAATAAAACATCTTTATTTCTAAAAGGAATTGAATTTTGATTAGCATGAATGTTTATTTCATGATCTTTTATTTCCATGCTATAATCTCCTGAATAATTGGAGAAGAAGGGTGTTAGTTTACTATAAATATATAAAATTTCTTTTTTATCGCTTTCTTGATAAAAGTGGGAATTAATAACTTTTAGATTGGATGTTTTTATGTCTTTTGGTATAAGTAAAAAGGCAACAAGACAATAAAATATAACGACAATAGTAATTAAAGAATATATGTAGAGAGCGGCTATTAATAAATATCTTTTGTAATTGCTTTGTTTTATTATCTGATTTTGCAAATTTGAATCCTCCTTTAATAAAGAATCAATTGAAACATTAAATAGATTGCTTAAAGCTAATAAATTGGTTAGGTCGGGAAGACTTTTACCTAGTTCCCATTTAGATATAACTTGTCTTGAAATAAATAATTGGCTGGCTACATCTTCTTGTGTCATTTTATTTATTAATCTTAAATGTTTTATTTTTTTCCCAATGTCCATATATGTACCTCCTTTAATTACTTTAATTATTCTAATGTTAAATAGTAAGAAACGCATCGTAGCATTATAAAAAAAGCATGCAACGATGTGTTGCGGGGTGAATTTTGTACTTTAATTAAATTAATTAAAATATTTCCTTGTTTTATAGAAGATTTTGTTTTAAAATTTATTGTTATTTCATTCTAAATAGATTTATAAATATATAGGAGTGTTTTTATGTTTAATGAAAATTTTAATTGG
>NZ_JAKUFQ010000117.1:0-15210 GCF_022663475.1 Bacillus cereus group sp. BfR-BA-01382 | reverse complement strand
AGAGGGGGATGTGCGTTATGTGTAAAAAACAAATGATTGTTTCACCGCAATTCACAAGGGATATACAGAACTGTTTATTTTGTAATGAGGTAGCGGAAATGCATGTGCAGGTAATGGATATGGGTTTTAAAGTGTCAGGACATTTTTGCAAGAATTGTGTAGATGAAATGGAATCAGAACAGATTGAGTTTTGTCCGTTTCAAAATCTTGTATCTGTTTTAAGAACAAAAGGAATGCAAGAGTGGATAGTAGTTACGAATAAGAAATATAAAAATAATAATGTGGTTTTTAAAAAGATGCGTTTTCGTAAAAAGTCGAGATATTTTATCGAAATGGAAGTCGTATGTAGAGAAGAATTCAATCGCACAACCATTCATGAATCCGAGGTTAAATTAATGTTAGAAGATATTGTTTATGGAAATTGGTTCATTGAAAAAGAGAAAGAAAAAGAGAAAGAGGGGGAAAAGAAATGAATATCTTAAGTTTTATAGCAGATGTGATAGCAGAAAGATGCATGGGATGGAAAAAGATAGAAAGACCGTTTAGTGAGGAGAATTGGAATCCTATTCGTGTATATGTAGATAAAGAGGGACGAGAAATCATGGAAGTTCGCAAGTTTAATCCTTTGAGGAAAGAAGGGCAAGCTTTCATGATTTTAGATGAATTGAAGAAACAACATGTGAAATTTTCAATTGGAGTGAATGAAAAACAAACGGCCTATAATTTTAAAATATTCGATAAAGGGAACAACGTTATACATGAAAAAGAACATGTAGACATAATAGCTGTTATTTGTTTAGGTGTTCTGGCGTGGTCAGGTATTACTATTACATCTGAAATTGCTGGGGCTGTCGATATTGAGGTTATTTCTTAAAATGAATGAAATGAAAACCTATGATGTAATTCTACATAATACGAATGATGAAAAAAATGATATAGATTTTTGGATAGTTATAGAATGTTTGAATGGTGCAAAGTATCGAATAGAAGATATCTACCTTTCTGTAGATGATATAGATAATACATTACAATTGATAAGAAAAACGATGAAAGAAGCAATACAACAAAAGTTGCCATTGTCCATTACTTATGCAAGAAAAGATTGTGATGAGAATCGCTATTTTTGTATAGATGGAAGTCAAGTTCTTTCTTTTCAAGTGCTTGCTTCAGGTATTAAGAGTAGAAAACAAAAAAATGTATCTTAAGAAGAATCTGACATGTATTACATAGAAAGAGAGAGATTCATATGAATAATATAAAAATACCTTACTTTGTAGCTATTAAAATACAAGAAGCGAAACAAAGCGTAACATCTACTGTTGATGTTTTGAAGAATGTTTACAAGGTATCTCAAGACAATGAGGAATTAAAATCCTGGTTGAAAATTGAAGGAAACTCCGTCAAATTGTTTATCGCAGTTGAAGAAGATTATGATGTTGAATACATGGACATTTTTGATGCTATAGAAAAATTAGAAGCAGGATATATTTGCTGTTGCATTCAGGCGGGAATAAACAAGTATTGCCGATTTAATAGTGAAAGAGGGATTTATGAATACTGGCATAAAGAAAAAGATACTCATGTAGATGAATGGAAAAAGATAAACACAGATTCTCTCGAAAACTTAAAAACGGGTTGGTATGTAGTTCCAAAACAATGTACAGAAAAAATGTTCAAAAGTGAACCCGTTTAATGAATTTGTATATTTATTAATACATATTACTGAATAAAAAATGAAAGGGGTTTGATAATTATGTATGAATATGCTGAGAAATACGGAAGTATATATTTGTTTGATGAAAGGGGAGAGGTTCTGTTTGAAATGAAAGAACCTGCCATTCTGTTTGATAGAAACTTCTTTACTCGTCATCAATTAGGTAATAAGAAAGACGTTGAAAAGTATTATGAGGACTGCATAGAGAAGTGTAGGGTAGCAAACAGCACCTTATATGAAGATTGGATGATTATGGATTTACCAAAAGATGTAGAGTTGCTTAATAAGTTACTACATACGATTGATTACATGGAGGTTTTCTTACGGAAAGAGGGTTTAATGAAATTAATAGAAAAACAACAATAGACAATAAAGGGAGGGATAGAAATCATGGAATGTTATCATAACGCAATTTCACTTGCAAAAGGATACCCTCAATGTTTGGATTGTGGCAAAGAGTTTAAAAATGGAGAGTTAGGGAGAATCCGAAAAGAGCGGGAGGGCAAATGTAATCATCCATGTTTAGAGCATGGATATGCATCTAATCCACCTAAGTCTTGGTGTCCTGATTGCGGAGGATATTTCAGCAATTTAGAACTTAAGAATATGAAAGATAAGCAGTTAAAGAAGGAGGAGATTTAGCTGTATGATGAAAGACTTCAGGGGCGTTGAAATAACGCACGTTCGTACAACAATGAGAATGAGAGAGAATGAGGAAATCCTCTTGTTTGAATATGACAAGGAATATGCGATTGAAAAAGTAACGAAAAAATATATGTATGTTCGAAATGAGTTAGGGAATTTAGACTCATTTTCTTTGGATATGCTATCCCCTATATATTACGAGAGATTCTTCATTCCTGTAACACCAGATAATTTTTATGAAAGATTTTATGAAGCACAAAGAAAAGGAATATAACAAAAAAAGATGACTTATAAATAGTCATCTTTTTTATATGCTCTGTACATCTTTTAAAGATATTCCCTGCCTTGGGAATCTATCTTTTATTTCCTTATAGCTTTTTAATGGTTTTCTTGGATATAGTTTACTATCAATTTTCCCAATCCTCCATATATTATTCGAGGTAAAGAAAGCATCAGATATGGGTATCTCAGAGTTCATTAACTTAGAAACAGTAGTCTCATTTACTTCGCTGAATAATAATTCTCGAATGGTTATTACTCCAAAGTTACTTTGTTTTGAAGTGTCTTGTAAAAGATAAACCAAATACGTTTCGTTTTTATAATTCAACTCCCAAATAATTGGTTGAGAAATTTCTAAGATGACTTTTTTTTGAACAAAGGGATGATTTGTTAGTTCCCTAAAAATAGCGTCAAATAATATAGCATCCTCTATCTGTAAGTTCATATGCCTGTCCTCCTATTAGATAATTTGTTATTTTTGTAAAACCCACAAAGCATCATCTACAACAAAAGGTGTCATTCTTAATGTTCTTTTTTTGCCAAATAACCATCGAATAGAACCATCCTTATATTTCTTCACACAATAAGCATTGTTATATGCAGGACATAAGTCTAATTCATTTGTGCGTGGGCTATTCATACACTGTGCAATTTGCCCAACTTGTATTGTTTGAATCATCGTAGCGGTTGACACACCGTTTGAATCGAAATACACATTTAGCAAATCAATTGCCTCTGAAAAATGTCCAATTTTATTTTTAAGCATTTGATATGAGGAAGAATCCTTATCAAGTTGGGATAGTTTCTTTTCTAATTCACTTTTAATTTCTTTTAATCTATTAATCGAATCTTTACGCTTCATTCTGCATCATCCTTTCATTTTTGTTTTTTCTTTCTTTTTCCTCGTAGTTTGAGTCAACTACAACTTTGGTTCCATCTTCATGGATTTCAATTAATTGGTTATTCGAAACTGCTCTAATTGGTTTTGCCATATCACCATCTTTAACCATATCCATTAATTCTCGATACAAACCAATGAAAGAATGGTTATTTCCTGCAATATACCCATCATAATCTGCACCAATCGCCCAAAACATCATTAAATGTTGCGTTGGATATTTTAATTGCCAAGAGCAAACCGTATTGTAAAATATATCAAAAAAATTCTTTATTTGTGCATCAGAATAAGAAGAGGGGTTACTTTCTATATCGAGAAGGATGTTGTTTTGTTTATGTAACCAATCTGTTTCTTCAGCGTTTGTTTGTAAAACCATTTTCATTCCCCTTTCCATTACTTCAAAATAGTAAGTCATAATCATTATTATACACAAAATAAAATAATTGACTATAGTAAATGAATGAAATAATATTAACTATAGATAAACGGAGTTCGGTAACTATTTTGATTGAGGTGAGTGAATGATGATATCAGCAGAAATGGGCTCTATATTTGGAAAAAACAAATTTGTCATTAAAGGGAAAAACGAGTGCTATGTATCAAAGGTTATAAGAGAAAGACATGATGGAGCGATGGATTGGGAAGGGAATGTGATTCGAAAATCTGAGTATATTGTCATTCTTATTCCTAAGTCAAAGATACAGAAGTTAGAGAAACGTGAAATGTATCAAAGACCATATAGATTTAGGCGTTCAGGATTTCAGATTGTTGATAGGGGTTTGTACATTGAGCTAAGTGGTTTTTTTGAAGAGTTATTGACGACAACATTTGTATTACATTACTTAAGAATGGATGGATACATAAAATTCGTAAAGAAAAATTACCCTGATAAAGCAGGAGAATATCCTATGTTTTTAGATGCTCATACACCATATCAAGTCACTTACAATGTCTTCTCTGTACTCGCAAGTGGGATATATAAATTATTTCATTGGAATAAAAAGAATAAGAAACAAGGGAATAATGGAGGTGATATAACATGTTAGGTAAAAAACAAGAACTTGATGAACTTGTAGAAAACTCAAGAACATTGATAAATGAAGCAACTATTCTATTACAAGATAAAAGCATAGAAAATTGTTTGGAATTTATAAAGAATGAAAAATTGTGGAGTGTATTAAGTCATTCGAACAAAATGGTTATTACCAAAAATATTGAGGATTATTTAAACAAACATATAATTCCTTCAAATAGTATTTTTCGTTTTGGTATGCATGGTAGTTTTGAAGTGGTCATCTATTTGTATGTAGAGGATGAAGTTATTGGCTTTCTGCATTTGGGAAGTTCAGAACTACATATATATAATTCGTTTTGTAGTCAATATACAGTATTACCCGCAAATATACTTCAAACAAAAACAGAAGGAGCTTATTTCAAATATCAGCTAAAAGAAATGGATAAACATCAAAAGAAATTAGAAGGATTTCCAAAACGACTACTTAAAACAACTGCAAATGAACTAAAATCTCTCGTGGAGAAAAAACAAGAACTGGAGAAACGAAAGTCTTCTTTAGAAATGAACTTATCAAAATATCAAGATGCATATGAGAAAGCTAAAAGTGAAGAAACGATTCATAGGGCAAGAGCAGAACTTTTAGTAATTGCTGATAATTTGAAGGGGCTTCAGATACATACTCGTTATAGAGAATGGGAGCCTTCTAAGGTATATCAAATTTTCAAAAAGAAAGATAAAGAGATATGCTACGGAAGTAAATGTTTAGCAGAAACAAAAAGTAGGGTCATTGTGTATCAAGGGGATTTTTCGAAAAAAGAGTTTTTGATTTGGGAATTAGATAAATTTGACTTTATAGATTTTAAGCAAGTATTTGAAAGAAATGGATTCAACTGTTCGATTAAAGATGAAGTTTTGTTTATTGAAAAGGACGGAATTATTTATGAGTTTTATTTGGATGGAACAATTGAGATTCATGATAGTAAAGCAAGTTTAGTTGATTTATTGCAAGTAGAAGAAGTATCACGAATGTTGTTAGGGGTTGACCTAAGTTGCTGTATGGCATAGATGAGGAAAAGGTATTAGTTATAGATTCCGAAGCAAAGACATTAAATGTAATGGATTTTACGTACAAAGGCTTTCTCTTTTATACCTATGATAAATGGGAAACAAAAGGTGTTCGTGTCAGTAGTTCATTACTATGTTTGAAAGCAATACATGAAAAAACAGGGATAGTACTTTGCGGACCAGAGAATAGCTCAGTTATTAAGAGTCGAAACATTATGTGTAGATTTATAGATATGTACTCAAGTTAACATTATTTATTCCATTATATTTTTACGTAATTTTTAACACATCCCATATCTATAATAAATAGATATAAAAAACAAGGTATTAATACTAATTAATTTGAGAGGATGTTTTTAATGGAACGTATTTATGAAGATATTTTTTATGTGAGGGAATATACCTATGACTCTCCAGAGGAAAGAGATTTACATTCCAAGGAAATGAAAAAGAAAGGGTTTGAAATGGTAGCGGAAGACCATCCGTTATATACATACTATAGCAAATTTGAAAAGGCTGTACGTACTTTTAGTTTTACTGAAGGTCAAATTGTAACAAATGGCTCAATTGTTGGATTTGCAGAAAATATTAATAATGAGAACGAGACATTTGAATTATTTGCTTCAAAAGGAAAAGCAATAAGTCTGGGTACATGTTCAATGGATAACTTTACTCCATTAATTAAACAGTAAATAAAATAAATCAATAGGATAAATTAATTTGAGAGGATGTTTGTTATGGTAAAGGTAAACGACCAAAAATTAGAAAGAGTAAAAATGGTAAATGAATTAATTAAATTTATTGCAGATGTTGATGTGGCTTGCACAGAAAAAAGTAGTGCAATGTTCTTTTCGACTGAATCAAGTAAAGGAACACAAAATCACTATGCATCGTTTGTTTTAGAAGGAAGAAATATTTATTACATTGATAATTATACGGAAGAAAGAGTATCTTTCCATCCTGCAAGTAAACATCGAGGATTTTCTTCTGGTGGAACAATGTGGGGTCTTGTTAGTGATTTTAAAGAGTGGATTAAGACAGGAGAACCATCAAATGGAATTCATGGATATAGTGGATTATACGCTTTAAATTGGGGCAGTCGTATTCCTTTATTAGTTAGGGACATGATTATTAACAAGGCAAAGGAGATGGGATATTTAAGAGCTGATGCAACGGAATTTAGTACGTATGTAGTAGGCTATGTTGGTGAGAAATATGAGCACGTTATTCAGTGGCATTTAGAAGAAGCTAAAAGATTTATAGGTTGTGTTCAACCTGTGGAATCGTTAGCGGAGGTAATGATGGATAGAAATATTTCTCTAATGGATTTAGAAACTGTAACTGGAATTCCTGTTAAAAATTTATTAAAAATCTTAAGTGCAGAAACTCGCATTACAGAGGAAGTTGCAGAGAAACTTGAAATTGCTCTTGCTATAAAGAAAGAGTTTTGGATTAATCTTGAAAATAAATTTCAGAAATCTGCATTAACTAAGTAGATAAACAAATGAAAAGAGTGTGATGATTGCACTCTTTTTTATCTGTTAATAAAAAAGGAAAAGAGGAAATTAAGATGGCCAGAAAACAAAAAGATAAAATCGTAAGGGTTCAATTTGCAAAAGAAAATGTCATGATGTTTGGTAATTCCTATAAACCATGGGAAATGCAGTTTGAAGAATACTTACAGATATTGAGACAACACAATGAGCTTACATCTGTAGAACAAGTCAGTGTCAGTGTTTCTGATAATGCTTGGGTATCATGGGGCGGTTTAAAGTGGTGTCCTGAAGAGAATATGCAACATCAGTTCAATCGTGAAGGTTGTCAATCGAATGAAGAGGACAATCCGAATCCTCGAAATTATAACGAAATGCAATTCTACTCAGATGTAACTGTAGCTGAAAAGGTTAATAAACTCATTAAAAAATATAAAAAGAAATAATAAATATAGCGTTATTTCCGTTTATATAAATAAAATCAAAAAGGAAGATAGATATGACTAAAAAAATTAGATTAATTCGAACAATGGTAACAGAATACGTACCAAACCCTGAGTGTTATGACAAAGGGATGACGATTGAAGAAATGGCTCAATCTGATGCAGAGCAGGATGATTTAGAAACTATCTTTAGTGAGATAGAAAAAGATGAAGTAAAATGGGAAATTATTAACGGAGATTCTACATGCTTTGTGAAAGATGTTAGTGAAGCAGAAGCAGTGGAAGTTATAAATGTTATACCGACAATCTTAGAAGAACAGGAAGTTGTTGTAGCCTGGGCACGAAAGAAAAAAGAAGATTATTGGAGTGTGTCTTCAATTATTACAGCCTTAGTAAGTGAAAAGCCTTCTAAGACATTAAAGAAAGATGAAGAATATATGCGAGCAAGAGAAGTATATAGAGGAAAAAACAGTGGTTGGCAAGATTCTGTTTTACTTGCAATTCAAATGGATATATATCGTATGGAAAATGATATTAGACCAGGACAGTTAGTTACGAATGGGTGTGCGGTTGGTTTTGCAGGAGAATTTGATTTTACAGAAAGAAGATTTCATTTATTTGCTTCAAAGGATGAAAGTATCAAAATTGGAAAATATCTAATGGATGATTTCCAATCTGTAAAATAATCTATCTAACTGCATTTCTTTTCTATATGTGAAGAGAGTGCAGTTTTTTAGAGCGATTGATAGAACTATACGAATAAAGGAAGATGGGAATAATAATGCTGAAGTAGTAAAAGAACTTAAAATTGATGATTATGAAATTATGGATGGAGAATTAAAATATCGTATTGGTAAAAAGGTATATATTTCTCAGTATGCACCATTTATTATTGAAGGAGAAAAAAGTACAGAGGATTAATTAAGATTGAGATTAAATAGCTGATTATGTGTACAAAAACAATGAAAGAGCGGATATATCATTTGCTCTTTTTTATATAAAGGAGAATAGAGAATGATTGATTTTACAAGTATTTCAGAAGAAGATTTGGCACGATTAGAAAAACAGAGAGAAAAACAAATTGAGCAATCGATGAAAGGCATTTTCACTGAGAGTCAATCTGATAATCGTCTTATTAACGAGTTAAGATTCAATCATAATTACTTGTATATGGGAAAGTTTTTAATACAATCGCAAACGGGAGCTAAGTTTGAAATACATGAGATTAATGATGAACATATATTTATTGCTTTTATTGGTGTTCCTACTGAGAAGAGAGGACAAGGATTAGGGACTCAAATGATGGAAGAGTTAACTCGCATTGCAGATACACATGGATTCAAACTGTCTTTAAATATTGACCCTAAATTCGGTGTAGGGAAAAGAGTATTGAAGAAGTTCTATAAAAAACATGGATTTGTAGAATCTGAATGGTATAAGAATAATGCGGAAATGATTCGAGAGGCTATTAATAATTAACGGGGTTATGAAGATAACTTAGAAAAGAAAGGGACAGTTTATAATGAAAAAATACGGAATTGTTAAAAACGGTGTAATTCTTGAAAGATTTTCTGATAGCGATGAAATGAAGCGGGAATTCATAAAACGTAGAGAAGAGGATAAGGAATTATGGGGTAGAGAATTAAAGTTTGATGAGCTTTTAGAGGATGAAAAACTGGAGGTAATGGAAGAGAGATTGAAAGGAATTCGTGACTTCTTGGACTTTGCACATGAAAACTATGATGGAAGAACAATCCAAACTCATACAAGAATCTATGCTAATGAGCTACAATGGTTGATAGAACATGCAAAGAGCAATCTTGATTATACAAATAGTTAAGTTAAGAATAGATTTTAAATTTAATAGTTTATAAAAGTAAAAAAGCAGAGAAGTTTTCCCTCTGCTTTTTTAGTATTTACTTCATTCTTTTTAAAATTTCTTCATATAATCTATCAATCATGACCGCAAAATATTCTTTAGCCTGTTCATCAGTTTCATATGTTCGAACTGCACCTGTATAATGACTTAACAATGAGTCATTATCAGTTGGTAAGACTTGTCGTAAGTAATCTTCTAAATCCATTCTATCGCTTTCTGTCATTGGTACTGTTTTTCGAGGTTTCAAGGTACATACTCTCCTTTTTATCTTAAATAATAATTTAGTTTGTTCTTGTATTTAATTCTTTGTTGGTCGTAAAGAATCAAGAGCATCATAATTTAATTTGATATTGAATTCGTTAGGGTGGTCACAGATTAATGTGCCTACTGCTTGCATGATGGTTCTCCCTTGAGACTATTTCCCTGGATTTCTCTTTAGATGAACATGGAATTCGCCATTCTTTCTTACAGCTATAATTTCATTTAATATATCGCTTGCGTTATGCATATGAAACACCTCATTATGTTTATTTATTTTCTTCTACAATCATATCTAAATATTTATCATTATCTGGTATATCTGCAACCTGCTTCTTGCAACATTTGCATTCAAAAGAATTTTTATTTCCAAATTCGAAAGAAATCCAACCACCACCGATAAAATACCAGTCATGACCTCTGAGAGAGCAAAGGAAGTAACTTTTCCACCAACCTATTGCTATAAAGAATAGGAACCGTAGTATGTAATCAAATCCCATTAATAATAGGATAGGAATATAGCATATGTAATATAAAAGGGACGAAGTAAGATGTCTCATCATGTGAAATCTCCTTTCTAAGTATTATATTGTCTATCAAAAAAGGTAGAATGGTTACCATATCTACCTGTAAAAATTGAATTCTATTTTTCTTCTCTTATTTTTTTTATTTTAGAAAACACTTGCATGAATTGTTCGGTTTCATCTTGACTTAATCCAATAGATTCTGATTTTCTAATAGCTCGTTGTAAAACATAGAATAAATTATCATCTGTTAAAATCTTCTTCATTTCCTCTGCGGTTTCTGTCAATTTGAACACCTCTTTCTGAGATTAGTATACTACTTTTATTTTACTATAGTCAATAAAAACTACATAATAATTCCGTGACTCTTTAAAGTTTCTTTTCCTAACTCGGAAGTAGGTGCATAACCTTTTTTAATTAATTCACGGATGTAAATCTTATTATAGAAGAAGGCAAAAATAATTCCTGCAAATCCATATGTACATAGTCCTGCAACAATAAGGATTAAGAACCACTTCCAGTCACCACGTAGTAATGGGACAAGTGCTCCAAAGAAAAATGTTGTCCAACTAAATCCTACTTTTACTTCTTCTCTTAAATTGTTTTTAGCGTTTAGCATTTCGATAATCATAGGTATCCCTCATTTCAATATATATTTTATAAAGCTAATCTATTATAGTGAGAATCAGTTCGAAATAATCAAAAAAGAATGCTTACATATTTGTAATAAAAAAGATAGTAGTTTTATATACTCTACTATCTTTGCTTCATCTTTTATTTTTCTTCTGATTTCGTTTCCCTTACTCGTACACCTGTTGTTTCTGCCGTATGTGAAGCCTCTAAAATAGCAGAAGGGTCAATTTCTAATACTGTATCTTTTAATTTCGAATAGGTTACCCTGCTTGTAATACAGTAGATGACTTTTTTTGCATCTCCTTTGTAACCACCTTCGCCATGTAGGTAGGTGATAGAAAGATTCAATTCTTTCATTAATTCCTGTCCAATCGCTTCGGCTTTATCAGATATAATCATTACGGATTTTCCTTGATTAAACCCATCTAAAATAAGGTCAATCATTTTCGTTACAATATAGAAGATTGCTAATGAGAACATTGCTTGCTCTAAAGAAAATACAATTGCTACTGCAATTAAAATAATAGCATTAGCACTTAATAAAATGGTACTTACTGCAATACCATAATTTTTATTAACCCATACAGCTAACATTTCCAGACCATCAATCGCACCTCCAAGACGAACAACAATGCCAACACCAAGACCAAACAATAAACCGCCATATAATACAATTAATAATTCAGAAGATGTAATAGGGGGGAATTGTTTTAAGAACATCATAGAGCCTGTTGCAACTAAATTTGCATATAACGTGCGAATTGCAAACTTTTTCCCCATTGTTCTGGACGTAAATAACAAAATGGGAAGGTTTAAACTAATAAACAAGATATAAACAGGTAATCCAAATAATTCATTCCCCATAATAGATAAGGCGGTTACCCCACCATCTACTAAGTTATTAGGGGATAAAATCAAATCAATAGCAACGGCTGAAATCATTGCACCAATGGTTAGCAATACGTATTCTATAAATCTTTTCATTGAATCCACTCTTCTCTCTTTTTCGGTAATACTCCTGTGACCTTGTCATTTCCTACCCATGCAGGATATACAAAACATGCAGAACATCTTGCTTCATAATCCGTTGTATCTCCAATCAAAACTACATCTCCAGGAGGAGCAGGTTCATTGTTCACAAGTCTTTGTGTATGAATAGCATCATAACTTCCACACGAAAGACATACAGCAGATAGCTTATGAACAACGTTAGCAACTGCCATAAGTTGAGGTGTAAAACCAAATGGTTTCCCTTCATAAGACATGTCTAATCCACTCATATAGACAATTTTTCCTTGTAGTCGAAGTGTTAAGGCAGTGGTGACAATCTCTTCAGAGAAAAACTGTACCTCATCAAAAATAACAATTTCATAAGAAGAAGATAGATTACAAATCTCTCTCGTCTCTTTTTCTGTAAGTTGCCTTGGGAGGTTATGACATGGTAATTCAAACATTCTATCTCTATCAGTAATTGTATTTTCACTAAATCGGTTATCAATCATTGGTTTAAAGCCAATAATACGTTTTTTTGCATACTGATGCCGTGTTACTTCCCTTCCTAAAAACTGTGTTTTTCCTGCAAACATGGGACCTACAATTAACGATATGTTTCCTTCTTTTGGTGAAATCATGATTCCCTCTCCTTTTATTCGAACGTATCAAGCACATAGTAAATCCTAACAATTTTATTGACAATAGTCAATGTAAAAAGTACAATTATTCCATGGTTAATCTTATGTGGAGATGATAAATGATGAGTAACACAGTCTTGTTATTAGTAAATGGAGGAGAATATGCTTCTTGTCGTTTGGAAGAGGACTATAACCCTCAAGAATTTTATGAGCAAATGGTCGATATCGGAATTACCAAAAAGGAATATCTGCACGAAGAGGGAACTACCATTGTGGTTTCTATTCATGAATTCCCTTATATTAGTCCTTTATTTATCGAACTGGTAAAGAAGGAACTGATGGATTATGAACATGCAAAGAATGTAAACATTTACGAGGTAAAAGGCATAGATGTGGAGCAGAAAATTGATGTTACTGAAGTTAGAGGTACAGAAGTATCAGGTTTAATAAAAGAGATGGGATTAGGAAATAAAACTGCTACGAGAGAGTAGTTGTTACACATGTGAAAATCTATATTAACACATGTTGTAATCAATGAGAGAGGGATGGATAGGTTTGAAGAAAATAGTTTGTCTATATATAACTGGAGATTATTTTGCTAATCAAAAATTTGAGGAACAACACAATCCTGAAGATTTTTATAAACAAATGAAAAAAGATGGAGTTACTTCTAAAAATCTAAACATAAAAGGTGATTGTGATGAACCAGAGGTTTGTGTGGAAGTGGAAATTAAGGAGTTTATGAATGTAGATGAGGTGTTTCTTGAATTTCTAAAATTTAATTTTATTCATAACTCTGCTGATGATAGGAATCTTTATATTGTCAAAGAAGAAGAAATGTAAAATAAAAACAATAGTATTTCCAAAAGATTAAAATGAAAGTAGGAGTTAATATGTCAGGTTTAAATTGCTTACATGTCAAGGGTGACGAATTTGCGGCTATGTACTTTGAGAAAAGATACGAGGAACAAGAATTTTATGAACGAATGAAAAAAGATGGTGTTGAATCCGAACAACTGGATATTGAAGGATTATATGTAGAAGTGACGATTAAACGATTTGGAGCAGTTGATGATAAGTTTTTAGATTTTGTCAGAGGTAACTTCATAGATTATGACGAGGCTAAAACGGAAAAATTCTTTATTGTATATGATAAATAATTTGTTTTACATATAAGGATTATAGGTTTGATGAGAAGGTGTTAATTAAATGCAAGTTATTGTAAATGTAATAAAAGGTCTTGGAATTCTGCTCTATTTATTAGTTGCATTTATTCTTGGATATGCGTGGGAGTGTGTATCTACTACAGTTGTAATGATTGTAAAGTTTCCGTGGAGGTGTTCATGTAAGAAACAAGGGCATGAATGGGTTTGTCATGGTACGGGTGGTTGGGGTCTTGGTCCATTATATCCTTTTACTTGCGAAAAATGTGGGAAACGTAGCAGAGGGAATATGAAAGACTTTGATAACAAACCATTTACAGCAAAACTAAAAATTTAGGAGTGATAAAATGTTAGTCTATGATTTTACAAATAAGGAACATGAAGTGATGTTAGAAGCAAAAAGAAATACAGTTATGATTATGGCACGAGTACCAAAAGTGATTGTGTTTGAAACTGGCGATGAATTAAGTACAATGGCTAATGTGTTAGAGCATCTTTCAGAAGTAGCTGATGACCGTGAAGACGGGGATGGTGAGATGGCTCTTGGTATGTTTGATGAATTCCATAAAGAAAGCTATATGAAGGATGAAGAAGAGTATTCTTCACGAAATTTAAAGATTTTTACTTGTAAAGATAATGCTCTCCTATATGATGATAAGGTTTCAATCTTTTTTGGTGTATTGAACAGTGGAGATTGTTTCATTGAGCCTGAGGATATCCAAGTAATTATTAGATATTTTAAGGAGTTTACGGAAAGTGATATGTGTAAAGACACAACAAAAGAAATGTTATTACAAATTGTTCAAGTGTTAGAAGAAGACTTGCAAGCATTAAAGGGAAATAAACCTTATTTCAAAGTTGAAGTTGATGGAAATTAGTTCATTTCGAGAATCGTTTCTGACGATTCTTTTTTCTTGGATGCAGAATGAAATAATCTTAAATATCTATAATATATAGATAACTATAAACAGGTATTTGATTAAATTTATTAAAAAGGCGGAGTTTAAAGTGAGTGAGAAAACTTTATTTTTAAAGAAAGAAAAGCATTGTACAAAAAAAGATGTATTAAATGCATTAGATATTTTAAATAATAATGGTTTAGTCTTGATTTCAAATGGAGAGGATTTTTTTACAATAAATAAAATCGTCCAGGATGAAGAAGGAGATGTAATTATCAGAGTCTCAGATAAACCATATTAATATACATATGTTTAATAACTCTTTGCAGATATAAATATGTCTAAAATAAAAAATATAAAAGGTAGGTATTTTGAAATGAGCTTTAAAAGTATGATTAATAAGTGGAAACAAGATGTAATGAAGGAAATTCATAAGAAACCGCATTTGATGGATAAAATCGGTTTGTATGATAAAGTTGAAATTCATGTAGATGGGTCATTAATTATTAAATCCCAAAATGAACACATCTCAAATGAAACGATTACTGATGTTGTAACACCGTTTAGAGATTGGAAGAAAAGAAGAACTGCTTAAAAGCGGTTCTTTTTTTATGTTTCATAGAATATGCGGAGCCAATGATATCTATTATATAAAGATAAATATAAACAGG
>NZ_JAKUFQ010000116.1:0-15668 GCF_022663475.1 Bacillus cereus group sp. BfR-BA-01382 | reverse complement strand
TTCGGTGGCTTCGCTTCTTCCTACAAGGCAAAAAGCGCCTCTACGTCAGAAGCTCCATCCCCCTCACAATCTAAACGAGCCGCTTCCGCTTTTCATTGTCCATCTCCAGCGGCTAGATTGTTCGGTGGCTTCGCTTCTTCCTACAAGGCAAAAAGCGCCTTTACGTCAGAAGCTCCATCCCCCCTCACAATCTGAACGAGCCGCTTGCGCTTTTCATTGTCTAGCTCCACCTCCTAGCCCTTCATGTCTAAGAACCTTCCGCACGAGAAGACAAAAAGCGTCTTCTGTACGGAAGAACCTTAGCCAACAGGGCTAAACAGTCGGTTTCGCTTTTCTTTTGCAAAAATAAACAGGAAACAACATGAAAATAACGAATATACTATATACTAAGTTCAAGGTTATATAGTATATGGTGATCGGGTGATGACATATGATTTATGTAGAAAAAGTCATTATTGTAGAAGGTACATCAGATAGAAGAAAGATTGAATCTATTATTCGTGAACCGGTGGAAATTGTTTGTACAAATGGTACAATTGGTTTATCGAAAATGGATGAGCTCGTTGATCAGTTTTTTGATAAGGAAGTGTATGTGCTAGTAGATGCTGATGATGCTGGAGAAAAGTTAAGGAAACAATTTCGAAAAGAATTTCCGCAAGCCGAGCATATCTATATTGATCGCTCGTACCGAGAAGTGGCAACTGCGCCATCTACACACTTAGCAAATGTATTATGGGGAGCCGACATTGACGTTTATACAGAATATTTACGGTAAGGAATGATAGAAGTGATTGATTGGACAGGAGCCGAAGCTACATCCCTAATAGAGAACGAAGAAAAAACAGTGTTATATGTATATACTCCAATGTGTGGAACATGCCAATTAGCAAAAAAGATGTTAACAGTCGTTGAGATGACAATTGAAGAGTTGAAAATTGGGATGTTAGATTTAAATTATGCTCCACATTTAGCAAAAGAGTATGGGATTGAAAGTGTACCTTGTTTACTTGTTTTTGAAAATGGGACACTGATGAAGAAGATATACGCATTTCATTCGGTTGAATATTTATATACGGAATTAAAGTAGGCGGCAAAATTTTTGCCGCCTCGACATATTTCTTGGGAAATATGTCGAGATGCAGGATGGATACAGTATTTGTCGAGCGAAAATAACAGGATTGCTCTTTAGTGAGAGGGAATGGTATGTAATAGAAAGTGATATGAAGGATGTGATTTAGGGTGAGATTATATTCTTTGCTTCAATCATTTGTAAATTACGCTAATGGTCAATATCATTTAGAGCCGCTTTTAAGACGAGAGGAAAAAACTGTTAATTTCCGTTTGGGAGATGAAAGTTGTTCGTTACAAATTTCAAGAGATTATATAGAGCTGGTACATGAGGAAAGAGGAACGGAACAAATCATTTGCTTAGACGAAAAGGATATAGAACAATTGGTTAATGGAAATGTACGATTGCAAATGTTAATGAACGATGGACGTGTACAATATTCGGGAACGTATCGAACGATGCTATTAGTCGAATCGATGTTTCATATATGTAAACCGATGTCAGTAGGTGCTTAAAATTCTGAAGGTTCATTTTTTGCGAAAATTTCTGTTGACATGGTGTTTGGATATTGATACAATTCAATTCATAAAATATAGACAATTTCATAAATTACAAATCAGACGAAAATTGAATCTGATTTCTCTTATCAAGAGAGGTGGAGGGACTGTGCCCTGTGAAGCCCGGCAACCGTCAACTTATGTTGAAATGGTGCCAATTCCTGCAAAGCAAATGCTTTGAGAGATGAGAGAGAGGGATAATGTTGTTATATACGCACATAAACCTTTCTGCTTCTCTAAAGCAGAAAGGTTTTTTTATTGTTTGAATGTGGAGGACATTCAAACAATAAAAGTAGTGATAACGGTGGACTACACGCATTAAACATAAAAAATTGCGGAGTCGACCTAAACAAAAAAAGGGGTGATACATCATGATTCTATTAGAGAATGTAAAGAAAATATATAAAGCAAAAAGCGGTGATGTCACTGCTGTAGATAACGCCAATTTAAAAATAGAAAAAGGCGAAATATTTGGTGTTATCGGATATAGCGGCGCTGGGAAAAGTTCTTTAATCAGATTGTTTAATCAGTTAGAAAAACCGACTTCTGGCCAAATTACAATTGCGGATCGTGTTATATCAACAATTACAGGAAGTGAACTTCGTAAGGCAAGGCAAGAAATCGGAATGATTTTTCAACACTTCAACTTACTTTGGTCACGAACTGTACGTGAAAATATTGAGTTTCCACTTGAAATTGCAGGTGTTGATAAAACGAAGAGAAGAAAACGTGTTGATGAATTAATTCATCTTGTCGGATTAGAAGGAAGAGGAGACGCGTACCCATCTCAGCTGAGCGGGGGACAAAAACAACGCGTTGGGATTGCAAGAGCATTAGCTAACAACCCACAAGTACTTTTATGTGATGAAGCAACGTCGGCTCTTGATCCAGAAACGACAGATCAAATTTTGGATTTACTATTAGACATCAATAAGCGCCTTGGTTTAACAATTGTACTCATTACACATGAGATGCACGTAATTCGAAAGATTTGTAATCGAGTGGCGGTAATGGAGAGAGGAAAGATTGTAGAAACGGGTCCAGTACTTGATGTATTCCGTAATCCGAAGCAAGATATTACGAAACGATTTGTACAGCAGTTAACAGATTCTGAAGATACAAATGAAACGATTGAAAGTTTAATTGAAAAATATCCAGATGGAAAAGTAATTCGTTTGCAGTTTATTGGTGAGGCTGTAGAAAGACCAGTGCTTCAACGATTGATGCAACGCAGTGATATAGAAGTTAGCATTTTGCAAGGAAATATCGCACAAACGAATAACGGTTCTTACGGTAGTTTAGTTGTTCATTTAAATGGTGAGGAAACAGCGATCCAGCAAGCAATAGAAGGAATTCATCAAGATCAAGTAGAGCTGGAGGTGATTGCACATGGATAAGTTACTCGCAAATGTTGATTGGAATCAAATGTTAGAAGCAACGGGTGAAACGTTATATATGACGGCAATCGCAGCTCTTGCGACATTTGTTTTAGGACTAATTTTAGGATTGTTACTCTTCATGACAGCGAAAGATAATTTATGGGAAAACAAATCAATTAATACGGTGATTGGAGCATTCGTAAATATATTCCGTTCTATACCGTTCATCATTTTAATTATTTTATTAATCCCATTCACAAAGATTCTTCTTGGAACAATTCTTGGAGCAAGTGCAGCGCTGCCGGCTTTAATTATTGGAGCGGCACCATTCTACGCGAGAATGGTTGAAATCGCACTTCGCGAAATTGATAAAGGTGTAATTGAAGCTTCAAAAGCAATGGGAGCAAAAACAAGCACAATTATTTTGAAAGTGTTAATTCCAGAATCGTTACCAGCATTAGTATCTGGTATTACGGTTACGACAATTGCTTTAGTAGGATATACAGCAATGGCGGGAGTTGTTGGTGCTGGTGGCCTTGGAACACTTGCTTACTTAGAAGGATTCCAAAGAGGAAATAACGATGTAACAATCGTTGCGACAATTTGTGTATTACTAGTTGTATTTTTAATTCAGTGGATTGGTGATAGTTTAACGACTCGAATAGATAAACGATAATAAAAAACGGGAGGATGTTTCAAATGAAAAAATTATTACTTACGGCACTTATTTCAACTTCAATTTTTGGCTTAGCTGCTTGTGGCGGGAAAGATAAAGATGAAAAGAAGCTTGTTGTTGGTGCTTCTAACGTACCGCACGCTGAAATTTTAGAAAAGGCAAAACCGTTACTTGAGAAAAAAGGAATTGAATTAGAAGTGAAAAAATTCCAAGATTACGTGTTGCCAAATAAATCGTTAGCGGATAAGGATTTAGATGCAAACTACTTCCAGCACATTCCGTATTTAGAAAAAGAAATTAAAGATAAAAAGTATGACTTTGAAGTAGCAGGGAAAATTCATTTAGAGCCAATTGGTGTATATTCTCAAAAATATAAGAGCTTAAAAGAACTTCCGGACGGAGCGACAATTATTATGAGTAATTCTGTTGCTGACCATGGACGTGGTTTAGCAATTTTACAAAAAGAAGGTATTTTAAAAGTTAAAGATGGGGTAGATCCAGTTAAAGCAACTCCAAAAGATATTGCAGATAATCCGAAAAATCTAAAATTCAAAACGGATATCGAGCCTGGTTTATTGCCACAAGTGTATAACAATAAAGAAGGCGACGCTGTTTTAATTAACTCTAACTATGCAATTGATGCAAAGTTAAATCCGGAAAAAGATGCAATTGCAATTGAAGGAAATGATTCACCGTACGCAAACATAGTAGCTGTTCGTAAAGGCGATAAAGATAAGAAAGAGATTAAAGCTCTTGTAGAAGTATTACATTCTAAAGAAATTGAAGACTTCATTAATAAAGAATATAAAGGGGCAGTTGTTCCTGTAAAAGAATAATTGCTGAAAAGGGCTGGTGTATGCCAGCCTTTTTTATAACTACATAACTATAGGGGAGAAGGGGACATCATATGAGAAAGATTCTATTGTCAGTTGTTACAGCGCTGTCTGTATTTACATTAGCTGCTTGCGGAGGGAAAGAAGAGAATAAGCTTGTTGTTGGAGCTTCTAACGTGCCGCACGCTGTTATTTTGGAGAAAGCACAGCCAATCTTAGAGAAAAAAGGCATTAAGTTAGAGATTAAAAAGTTCCAGGATTATGTACTGCCAAATAAAGCGTTAGCGGATAAGGAAATTGATGCGAACTACTTCCAACACATTCCTTACTTAGATAAAGAAATTCAAGAAAAGGGATATAAAATTGTAAACGCAGGAAAAATCCATTTAGAGCCAATGGGGATTTATTCTAAGAAATATAAAAGTTTAAAAGAATTGCCAGATGGCGGAACAGTTATTATGAGTAATAACGTAGCGGAGCGTGGCCGTATGCTCGCATTGTTACAAAAAGGCGGCGTTATTAAATTAAAAGACGGTGTAGATGTTGTTAAAGCGACAGTAAAAGATGTTGTAGAAAATCCGAAAAACTTAAAGTTTAAAACAGATGTAGAGCCTGGATTGTCACCAAAGCTGTATGAAAATAATGAGGGAGATGCTTTATTTATTAATTCGAACTATGCAATTGATGCAAAATTAAATCCAACGAAGGATGCAATTGCGATTGAAGGATCAGACTCTCCGTATGCAAACATCATTGCAGTTCGTAAAGGTGACGAGAAGAAAAAAGAAATTAAAGAATTAGTAGAAGTATTGCATTCAAAAGAAATTCAAGACTTTATTAATAAAGAATATAAAGGTGCTGTACTTCCGATAAGTGAATAATTATAAGGAAAGGACTGGGAATTTACCGGTCCTTTTTTCTTTATATAAATAAGAAGAAAGGTGTATCATATAAAGGTGAAAAGGAAATACTTATATACATTTGTGAAAAAACGGTTACTTTTTTTCGTCGTTTGCGATATCATTTTATTTGATATAAAATTAGAATGAGAATAAAATGAGAATATGAACGTTTTAGGAATTTTTAAAATGTATATATAGGATTAATGGAGGTATTGAGATGGCTGGTTCTACATTAACGGTTAAAGACTTACACGTATCAATTGACGGCAAAGAAATTTTAAAGGGTGTAAACCTTGAAGTAAAAGGTGGAGAAATCCACGCAATTATGGGACCTAACGGAACAGGTAAATCAACTTTATCTTCTGCAATTATGGGTCACCCAAAGTATGAAGTAACAGAAGGTAGCATCATCATCGACGGTGAAGATGTATTAGAAATGGAAGTAGACGAGCGCGCACAAGCGGGTCTATTCCTAGCAATGCAATATCCAAGTGAAATTAGCGGAGTAACAAACGCTGACTTCTTACGTTCTGCAATTAACGCACGTCGTGAAGAAGGCGATGAAATTTCTCTTATGAAATTTATCCGTACATTAGATAAAAACATGGAATTCCTAGAAATGGATCCAGAAATGGCACAACGTTACTTAAACGAAGGTTTCTCTGGTGGAGAGAAAAAACGTAACGAAATTCTTCAATTAATGATGATTGAGCCAAAAATCGCAATCTTAGACGAAATCGACTCAGGTCTTGATATCGATGCATTAAAAGTTGTATCTAAAGGTATTAACCAAATGCGCGGCGAAGAGTTCGGTTGCCTAATGATTACGCATTACCAACGTTTATTAAACTACATCACTCCAGACTTCGTTCACGTTATGATGAACGGTCGTATTGTTAAATCTGGTGGCCCTGAGCTTGCACAACGTCTAGAAGCTGAAGGTTACGACTGGATTAAAAAAGAATTAGGTATTGAAGACGAAACAGCAGAGCAAGAAGCGTAAGAGAGGAGCATAAACATGACAATCGGTACATTACCTTTCGATCAAGAAACAATCCGTCAGCGCGCAAGCGAAGTAAACGAAGCTGCTTGGTTGACTGAGTTCCGCTTACAAGCTCTTGCACAAGCAACAGAACTTCCAATGCCAACGCCTGATAAAACGAAAATTGAAAAATGGGACTTTATCGGAAAAGGCGACGCTGCTAAGCAAGAGCCTGTAAGTTCTTTAACAGAGCTTCCAGAAGCAGTGAAAAACTTAATCGATGAAAATAACAGTGTATTAGTACAACGTACTGGTACAACTGCGTTCGTTTCTTTAGCAGACGAAGCAAAAGAAAAAGGTGTTATTTTTACAGACATCGTAACAGCTGCAACAGAGCATGCTGAACTATTACAAAAGTATTTAATGAAAGACGGCGTGAAGGTAGACGAGCATCGTTTAACTGCACTTCATGCTGCATTAATCAACGGCGGTGCATTCGTATATGTTCCGAAAAACGTTGTTCTTGAAACTCCACTTCAAGCTGTATTCTTAGTAGACGGCGAAGAAGCTAACGTATATAACCATGTATTATTCGTAGCTGATGCGAACAGTACTGCAACTTATGTAGAAAACTATGTTGCAAATGAAAATGCTAAAGGTATTGCAAATATCGTAGCAGAAGTAATCGTGGAACAAGGCGCACAAGTTAAATTTGGTGCGGTTGATCTATTAGCAAAAGACGTAACAACTTACGTTAACCGCCGCGGTGTTGTTGGACGCGACGGTCGCATTGATTGGGCTCTAGGCCTTATGAATGACGGAAATACAATTTCAGAGAACGTTACAAACTTAATGGGCGACGGTTCATATGCTGATACGAAAACAGTAACAATTGGCCGTGGTAACCAAACACAAAACTTTACAACTAAAGTTGTTCACTTCGGTAAACACTCTGAAGGTTGGATTTTAAAACACGGTGTACAAAAAGATAGTGCAACATCTATCTTTAACGGGATTGGTAAGATTGAACACGGTGCATCTAAATCAAACGCACAACAATCTTCTCGCGTTCTTATGTTAGATGAGAAAGCACGCGGTGATGCAAACCCAATTCTTTTAATCGACGAAGATGATGTAATGGCAGGTCACGCAGCTTCAGTAGGCCGCGTAGATCCGTACCAATTATACTACTTGATGAGCCGTGGTATTCCAAAACGCGAAGCAGAACGTTTAGTCATCCACGGATTCTTAGCACCTGTAGTAAATGAGCTTCCAATTGAAGGAGTAAAAGCACAGCTTGTTGAGGTAATTGAAAGGAAAGTTCGCTAATGAATATTCATGAAATACGCAAACAGTTTCCAATTCTTGATCAAAAAGTGAACGGCAAACAACTTGTATATTTCGATAGTGCAGCAACTTCTCAAAAACCAATTCAAGTCATTGAAACGTTAGAACGTTACTATAAAGAATATAATTCTAACGTGCATCGCGGTGTTCATACGCTCGGTACGAAAGCTACCGACGCGTATGAAGGTGCACGCGAGAAAGTTCGCAAGTTTATTAACGCGAAATCAATGGAAGAGATTATTTTCACGCGCGGAACGACAACTGCATTAAATACAGTAGCGGCTAGCTATGGTCTTGAAAATGTAAAAGAAGGCGATGAAATCGTTATTTCTTACATGGAGCACCATAGTAACATCATTCCGTGGCAACAAGTTGCGAAGAAAACTGGTGCAACTTTAAAATACCTTCCGCTTCAACCAGACGGTACAATTTCTTTAGAAGATGTTCGTCAAACAGTTACACCGAATACAAAAATCGTTTCTATTATGCAAGTTTCAAACGTGCTTGGAACGATTAACCCTGTAAAAGAAATCGGAGCGATCGCACACGAAAATGGCGCAATTATGGTCGTTGACGGTGCACAAAGTACACCTCACATGAAAGTAGATGTACAAGATTTAAACTGTGATTTCTACGCATTATCTGCTCATAAGATGTGCGGACCTACAGGCATCGGCGTATTATATGGTAAAAAAGAATTGCTGAACAATATGGAGCCAATTGAATTTGGCGGTGAAATGATTGATTTCGTAGATTTACAAGAATCTACTTGGAAAGAGCTTCCGTGGAAGTTTGAAGCAGGTACACCGATTATCGGTAATGCAATCGGACTTGGTGCGGCAATTGATTTCCTAGAAGAAATCGGTCTTGATAATATTGAAAAGCATGAACATGAATTAGCGCAATACGCTTTAGAAAGACTATCAGAAGTAGATGGCGTTACAATTTATGGTCCAAAGCATCGCGCTGGTCTTGTTACATTTAATATTGAAGACGTACATCCTCACGATGTAGCGACTGTATTAGATGTAGAAGGCATTGCAGTTCGTGCAGGACATCACTGTGCACAACCGCTTATGAAGTGGCTAAAAGCTTCTTCAACAGCACGTGCGAGCTTCTATTTATATAATACAAAAGAAGAAATTGATACATTTGTTGAATCGCTAATCAAGACAAAGGAGTATTTCACAAATGTCATTTAATAATTTAGATACGTTATATCGTCAAGTTATTATGGATCATTATAAGAATCCTCGTAACAATGGCGTGTTAGAAGATAGTGTTACTGTTAACTTGAACAATCCAACTTGCGGCGATCGTATTCAACTTACGATGAAAGTAGAAGAAGGTATTGTGCAAGAGGCGAAGTTTGAAGGCGAAGGATGTTCAATCTCAATGTCTTCAGCTTCAATGATGACACAAGCAGTAAAAGGTAAGAAAATTGAAGAAGCACTTCAGCTTTCGAAAATTTTCTCTGACATGATGCTAGGAAAAGAGTACGATGACAGCATCGATTTAGGAGATATTGAAGCATTACAAGGCGTATGCAAGTTCCCTGCACGTATTAAATGTGCAACATTAGCGTGGAAAGCGTTAGAAAAGGGCTTAAACGAAGATAAGTAATGTTAAAGGTTCCTAAAAATGAGGTTATCTAAGGAGGGACACACCAACATGGCGAAGCAACTGCCAGATATCGGCGATTACAAATATGGTTTCAAAGACAAAGACGTTTCGATTTTCCGTGCTGGACGCGGTTTAACAAAAGAGATCGTTGAAGAGATTTCACGTATGAAAGAAGAACCACAGTGGATGTTAGACTTCCGTTTAAAATCACTGGATAAGTTCTATGAAATGCCAATGCCACAATGGGGCGGCGACTTAAATGACTTAGATTTCGATGAAATTACGTACTACGTAAAACCATCTGAGAAATCTGAGAAGTCTTGGGATGAAGTACCTGATGAAATTAAAGCAACATTTGATAAATTAGGTATTCCAGAAGCTGAGCAAAAATATTTAGCTGGTGTATCTGCACAGTACGAATCTGAAGTTGTATACCACAACATGAAAGAAGACCTAGAAGCTCTAGGAATCGTCTTCAAAGATACAGATAGCGCATTAAAAGAGAACGAAGATATTTTCCGTGAGCATTTCGGAAAAGTAATCCCACCAACAGACAACAAATTCTCTGCATTAAACTCTGCAGTTTGGTCTGGTGGATCATTCATCTACGTTCCAAAAGGTATTAAAGTTGATACACCACTTCAAGCGTATTTCCGAATTAACTCTGAAAATATGGGACAATTCGAGCGTACGCTTATCATCGTAGACGAAGGTGCACACGTACACTACGTAGAAGGTTGTACAGCACCTGTTTACACTACTAACTCACTTCACAGTGCGGTAGTAGAAATCATCATTAAAAAAGATGCGTATTGCCGTTATACAACAATCCAAAACTGGGCGAACAACGTATACAACCTAGTTACAAAACGTGCGGTTTGTGAAGAAAACGCGACGATGGAATGGATTGATGGTAACATCGGATCTAAATTAACGATGAAATACCCAGCAGTTATCTTAAAAGGCGAAGGCGCTCGTGGTTTAACATTATCAATCGCGATTGCTGGTAAAGGCCAACACCAAGATGCTGGTGCGAAAATGATTCACTTAGCACCAAACACGTCTTCAACAATCGTTTCTAAATCGATTGCGAAGCATGGTGGTAAAGTAACTTACCGTGGTATCGTACACTTCGGACCAAAAGCGAAAAACTCTCGCTCTAACATCGAGTGTGACACGTTAATCATGGATAACCAATCTACATCTGATACAATTCCTTACAACGAAATCAAAAACGATTACGTTTCACTTGAGCATGAAGCGAAAGTATCGAAAGTATCAGAAGAACAATTATTCTACCTAATGAGCCGCGGTATTTCTGAGCAAGAAGCTACAGAAATGATCGTAATGGGCTTCATCGAGCCATTCACTCGCGAACTTCCAATGGAATACGCAGTTGAAATGAACCGCCTAATCAAGTTTGAGATGGAAGGTTCTATTGGTTAAATAGAAATGCGGAGCCGACTGTTCAGACCCGTTGGCTAAGGTTCTTTCGCACAGAAGATGCTTTTTATCTTCTCGTGCGGAAGGTTCTTAGACATGAGGGTTTAGGAGGCAAAGCTGGACAATATTTAAAGTGGAAGCGGCTTGTTCAGAATGTGAGGGGGAAGAAGTGAAGCTACCGAACATTCTAGCCGCTAGAACTGGATAATATATGTATGAAGAAAGCGCCCTGCTGTGCAGGGCGCTTTTTTGTTTTGCGGATTTGTCTTGGCTTGGGAGAGGATACCCGGGTGGGTGTTCAGCTAAATATATCAACGATTTTTCAAATATATCGATCATAAACGGGAATATATCAACGATTATTTCAATATATCAACGTTTCGACAAGGAATATCGATTTGTCGACAAGATAAGACAAAAGAAAATTCTCACATACCCCAAACATTTTATAAGAACAGAGAACGACTAGGTTTAAGACAAAGAGACTGACAAATCCACTTGAACAATCAACCACTGAATTTTATATTAAACTTTTTGACAAATCCACCCCTCCCTCCACTATCTGGAATTCTTTCCTGCATTAGCAAAAGTTCCTCATATAAAAAAGGGCAATCTTTTGCTTTTTCTCACAATGCGAGTACAATGTAAAATAGCAAGAAAAGACGAAAAGTATTTACAGGATTATTGTGTGCGCATAGCGTAAATGGCAGTAAGGAACTGAGAGGAGGTTTTTTCTCTGAATATAAATAAGGAAACAATCATCCACCTTTATCATACAAACGATATACATAGTCATTTTGAAAATTGGCCGCAAATTTCTCGGTTTGTACAGGGAGAGAAAAAGCGAAGACAGGAAGCGGGAGAGACCGTTTTGACGGTTGATATCGGCGATCATGTGGATCGTTTTCATAGTATTTCGGAAGCGACGAATGGACTTGGCAATACGAAGCTTTTAAATGAGGCGTTATATGATTATGTAACGATCGGAAATAATGAAGGAATTACGTTAGCGAAGGAGCATTTGAATCGTCTATATGATGAGGCTGGATTTGAAGTGCTTGTCGCGAATTTATTTGAAAAAGAAGGTGTACGTCCGGAGTGGGCAAAGCCTTATAAATTACATACAACGACAGATGGGATTACGATTGCCTTTATCGGGTTAACGGTAGCTTATCCAGAGTTCTATCATATGCTCGATTGGCATATTGAAGATCCGCTTATCCATTTAGAGTCTATTTTAGAAGAAGTGCGAGATGAGGCTCATATTACAGTTGTCCTTTCTCACCTTGGAAAAAGCATGGATGAGTATATGGCAGAGCATTATGATATAGATGTGATTTTAGGTGCGCATACGCATCATTTATTTGAGCGTGGTGTTCTTATGAATAATACGTTACTTTGTTGTTGTGAAAAGTGGGGGCGTTACGTTGGTCACGTACAGCTTACTGTGGATATAGAGACGAAGAAACTACTGAAAAAAGACGGTAGAGCAATTAAGACGGAACGGTTAGGGGCTTATAGCGAGCCGTTATCCACAATTGAAATACTGCAGGAAGAAAGTAAGCATATAATGGCAGAGCCTGTCGTTCATTTAAAAGAGTCATTACCGGTTGATTGGTTTCATGAGGCGCCGTTTTCTCATATGTTAGCAAGTGCGCTGAAAACATGGTGCAGTGCAGAAGTTGGAATGGTGAATGCTGGTGTACTTCTTGAAGGATTAGAAGAGGGTGTTGTAACGCGCGGAGATATTCACAGAATTTGTCCACATCCAATTAATCCGTGTGCTTTGAAAGTTCCAGGAAAGATATTAAGAGAAGTTATTTTGAAAGCACGTAAACCGAATATGGAAAACCTTGAGGTAAAAGGATTCGGATTTCGTGGAAAAGTGATGGGGAAAATGATTTACGCTGGTGTAGAAGTAATTCCAGATACGATTCCTGGGAATAAAATTTTATTAGAAGATGTATTGATTAACGGCGAATCGCTGGAGTTAGACCGTATATATACAGTAGGAACAATTGATATGTTTACGTTTGGATACTTATACCCAGAGCTATCCACACTTTCGGACAAACAATATTATATGCCAGAACTACTTAGAGATGTGTTAACAGATATGTTAATAACTTATACATCTTCCGTTAAACTATAGGCTAGTTAACTTGTAACACTCATTTTTCTCTTGTCATACAGATAAGAAAGAGAGGAGTGTGAACTATGGTTAATGTGGAGCCAATTATAATTGATAATTATACGTTTATTGCGGTTAGCGTCAAACTTCCAAAGACGAATTTGCTAGCTGTAATGAGCGATAAAGGATATATTATGTGTGGTGCATTAGATGTAGGTCTTTTAAATGAGAAGTTAGGTGATCGAGGAATTATTGCTGGCCGTGCGGTTGGTGTAAGAACGATTGAACAACTTCTTGAAGCGCCACTAGAATCGGTAACGACTGGAGCTGAAGCATTAGGCATTCCAGCAGGAACGATTGGAAAAGAAGCATTATTAAAAATGAGATAAGCATATATCGTCCCTCCTTCTTGCATAGAAATGATATAAGAAGGAGGTTTTTTTATGAGTATATTTCGCTCGAAAAACTCGCGGTTTCGAAAGGGACCTATCGCCTTTCGGTATATACTGCTTATGTCGTTTATTCTTTTTGTTATATTACTTACGCAAGGGCTGTGGATTGTGAATAATAGTATTCAGCCGACCTTAATTAAATATGGAGAAGTAGAGACAAAGAAAATGGCGACGGCAATTATGACGAAGGCGGTAAAGGATCGAATTAATGAAGGATTCGATGTCGATTCGTTAATGAAAGTACAAAATGATAAAAACGGGAAAGTATCCACAATTAATTTAAATACGAAGCAAGTAAATGAAATCGTAACGTCAACGACTACGTACATAGAAAAATATTTGCAGCAAGTAGAACAAGGGAAGTTGAAGGAGCTAGGTATTTCTGAAAAAAACGGGGCGACTATGGCAGTTCCTTTTGGGCGTGTAACTGATAATGCGCTTCTTGGTAATATAGGACCAGATATTCCGATTCAGTTCACGCCAATTGGGCATGTGAATACAGATATTAAACAAAAAATTGAGCCGCACGGGATCAACACTACAGCGATTCAAATTGTTATGGAAATGGAAGTAACGTTGCAAGTAATCATTCCATTTCATACGAAAGAGATAACGGTGAAACAAAATGTTCCGATTGCGACGCGTATCGTTCAAGGGGAAGTGCCTACGTATTATGGAAGCGGAAGTGTTGCTGTACCTGATAAAAAGAAAACAGATAGTTAATTGCATATAAAGTGAAACTTGAATCAATCGGGCTTTTACTGGATAAAAAATAACCGTAGCAATGCGCTACGGTTATCGTTTTGTATTTGCTCGTTCTTTGCGTTCCCAAAGGCTTAAATGCATATATGGATCGAAGGCCCATTCTGTATAGCCATTGTCTTTATATATGCCAAAATGTAAGTGGGGTGGGAATTTTCCGGCTGTACCAGGGGGGCCATAGCCAGTGCTACCAACAAACCCGATTACTTTTCCGGGCTCAACAATTTGTCCAAGCTGTATTTCTTTTGAGAACCCGCCTAAATGAGCGTAATAATGGTAATTGTTATGAAGGTCGCGAATACCAATGCGCCATCCACCAAGGCGGTTCCAACCTTTCGTTTCAATAATGCCATAGCAAGTCGATCTTACTGGCACGCCATATCCGGCAAAAATATCGGTTCCTTCATGAACTCGTCTGCCCCCAAAACTTCTTCCAGCACCGAAAGTACTACGGTAGCTATGGTCACTACGAATCGGAAGAGGAAAAGCATTTCCTTCTAAATTAATACGTCCATAATGTTTATAAATTTGGGCGTATTCGCTAATTAAATCAACTGTTTTTGCACGTCTATAATATTCCCAAAGCATAATTTTAATACGGTCTTCTGACGTTCCTTGTTTCCTTAAAATAGTCGCTGCGGTATGCAGAAGATCACGGTCGCTATTTGCATTTGCAAATCCATCTTTGTCACCATCTAAACCTATTCCGCCAAATAGAGAAATTGTATGGGGGAGAGTGTCGTTACTATTAACAGGTCCAGCCCATATTTCTGGTTTGAAATAAAGGGAAATGATGGCATCTGGTTTTTTTGGAATATCTTTTCTTACGCTCCGTATATTTCTTTCATATTGATCCATTGCAGCTAAGTAATACCATGGAATGCCTGAAGACTGCTCGGTTTCTTTATATAGTACCATGCGCTTTTCGTATATGCTTTGCTGATTATCTTCACCGTAGGCGATGTTTTGGTGGAGAAGAAAACAAATAGAAAGCAAAAGAGAAATTTTTCGAAGCATGAAATAGACTCCTTTCACAACATCACTCTTTTTAGTGTGGGATATACGGAGTATTTCATTATAGGGAACGATTGGAAAAAATCTTAGAATCTTCATTTGAGCAAATCGCTTTCATACGTTAGAATAGATATGTTACATTGAAAGAAGCGAACACGGTAAACTATTTCATATTGTGCGGAGTTGATAACCATGACAAAACAAACAGAATATAAGCGCAAGCCCGAATGGTTGAAAATTAAGTTAAACACGAATGAAAACTATACAGGCTTAAAGAAAATGATGCGTTCTAAGAATCTTCATACCGTTTGTGAAGAGGCAAAATGTCCGAATATTCATGAATGCTGGGCTGTAAGAAAAACAGCAACATTTATGATTTTAGGTGCGGTTTGTACACGCGCTTGTCGTTTTTGTGCGGTTAAAACAGGCTTACCAACTGAGCTTGATTTACAAGAACCAGAACGCGTAGCAGATTCAGTAGTACAAATGGGCTTAAAG